>JAYULG010000133.1:0-15913 GCA_043763755.1 Akkermansiaceae bacterium
GAGCCTACCCCCATGCAATCTTCCGACGAGGAAATCGGCCTTGAAATCGAGGCCATATTCAAACGCCACCGTCGCCGCTACGGCTACCGGAGAATCATGAAACAACTCGCCGACCAAGGCATCACTGGCGGCACCGGACTCAACCTCAATCTCACCGGCTTCCAAAACCCTTACACTGGCACCTTCGCCACCACCGTCACCGGCACCGACCTTTTCCTCAATTATTCAGCCATCCCCGAGCCTTCGACGGTCACTCTATTCGGGCTAACGCTAGCCACCCTCGCCCGCCGCCGGACATTATCTCCGGCAAATTTCAGAGCGTAAGCCGCTTTTAGTACGTAGAATTTTACCTCACTCGTTCGAGCAGCCACGGGAGTAGGCTGCTGATGGGGAGGCGCTCTTGGGCCATGGAGTCTCGATGTCTGATAGTGACGGTGTTGAGCAGATCAGGATTTTCTTCGCCAAGCGTTTCAAAATCCACGGTTACGCAGAATGGCGTGCCCACTTCATCTTGGCGGCGGTAGCGACGGCCCACAGCTCCTCCATCGTCGTAAGAAACGGTCATCCACGGTTGGAGAGTTTTTTGAATCTCGCGGCAGATGCGCACCTGTTCAGCGTTCTTTTTGAGAAGTGGGAAAATCCCTACTTTGATGGGGGCGATGCGTGGGACGAAGCGCAGCACGGTGCGGATGTCTTCTTTGCCTTTCTCGTCGGTGAGGATTTCTTCGTCGAAGGCCTCGCAAATGAGCGCGAGCACAGTGCGATCACAGCCAGCGGATGGCTCCACCACATGCGGTAGGAATTTTTCCTTCGTCTCCTCATCGAAGTAAACGAGCGATTTTCCAGCACCTTTTTCATGCACGCCGAGGTCATAGTCCGTGCGATATGCCACGCCTTCGAGTTCTTGGATGCCAAAGGGGAATTCGTATTCGATGTCGTAAGTCTTTTGCGAGTAGAATGCCCTCTCGCCATCTGGGATATCCAGCACATGGAGCTTCTCGCGTGGGATGCCGATTTCTCCGTAAAATTTGAGGCGCTCTTGCAGCCACTCTTCAGTCAGGCGCAGGCCATCGGACGGGTGGCAAAAATACTCGATCTCCATTTGCTCGAACTCACGTGAGCGGAAGGTGAAATTGCGCGGATTGATCTCATTCCGGAATGATTTTCCACACTGCGCAATGCCGAAGGGTAGCTTCACGCGATTCGAGTCTAACACATTCTTGTATTGGCAAAAAATCGACTGCGCAGTCTCCGGGCGGAGATAGGCGATTTGATCACCCGTAGCACCGAAGTTTGCCTTGAGCATCAACTCAAACATCCGTGGCTCAGACAGCAGCACTCCGTTTTCCGGGTTGTAGAGTTCCCCTTCGCGTGGACCTGGGCAAACGGTCCAGCCGCCAGCAGGTATTTGGGGCGCGGATCCTTTGCCTAAAAGTTCGCGGTAGTATTGCAGGGCTATTTTTTGTGCAGAGCGGTCCTTATCCTGTTTTTCCTCAGCGATGAGGACGGTGAATGTTTTGTCCGTGGTCTTGCCGGATATGGAATCGCTCGCGCCGAGAAATGTGTATTCCACACCGGGCGAGAATGCGGGCACTTGGTCGGCACGCAGGCGCTGCTTGGTGAGTGGGCACTCGCACATGGGATCTGCAAATCCACCGACGTGGCCGGAGGAAATGAGCACCTGCTCCATGGTGAGAATCGCACCATCCATGCCCAGCACATCATCACGCTCCTGCACCGTTTTACGCCACCAGTAGTCTTTTAAATTTCGTTTCAGTTCTGCACCGAGTGGGCCGTAGTCCCAGCAACCGTTGAGGCCGCCATAGATTTCCCCAGCTTGAAAAATGAAGCCTCGGCGTTTGCACAGCGAAACGATTTTTTCCATGCGTGCGGGATCGGTGACGTCTTTGTTTGCCATGTGTTAGAGAAAGATTAGATGCAGAGGGAAGCAGGCAAGGCCGTGGGCGGCAAGGCAGGATTGCTGGCGTGCGAAGTGAAATAAAATTGAACCGCCAAGCCGCCAAGAGCGCCAAGTAAAACTCCAATGAGTCTCAGGTGATCAACGTTCCTTCGGCAATAGGTGACAAGCTTTTCAGGCGTGAGATGAAACTATACGTGATCATGGTATATCGTAATGGCCGGAAATGGGATATCTCTTATGCGTCGCCGCGAGCAACCTTTCCCCCCGGGAAGCGAGCGCTGACAACGAGCTTCCCCCCGAGCCCGTACATCCCCCCGCACTGTTTTAAAAAGCCGGCGTAGATCGAAAGTCCCCCCCATTCGTTCTCCGCCGGCCTTTTCTTTTTTGGGTTTAAAGATCGATCCGCGAAGACGTGTGATTGATCGCGGTATAGGAAGTTCGCGAGGTATGATGTATCTCTAGTGTGTCGCCGCGAGTGTGCTTGTCCCCCGGAAAGAATACGCGACGATCTGTGTCCCAACCTCCCCAATTTAGCTCCCCCCGAGTGTGAATCAGCCGGCGAAGATTGGAGCTCCCCTCCTTGGTTTCAATCTTCGCCGGACTTATTCTGAGTGTGTAAAATCCTAGAGAAAGCGGGATGTTTATTGCGCGGTGAAGATGCGTGAGGCAGAGAGTGCATAGTTTTCCGGATCATACATTGCCTCGATCTTGGCGGGCGGTGCGGTGGCTTTGCCAGCTACGGTGCAGCGGGCGAGGTAGGTGAGGGTGTAGGTGCCTTTTTGCCGAACGGAATCTAAGTAAAAAACTGCACGGTCGGTGCGCAGCTCGGAGTGGCTGACGCGCCAATCGTTGCCACTGGTTGCGATGCTTAGCGGTGAAGCTTGGGATTTAAAATCTGTGTTTACCGTTTCAAATATCGAAGGCAGCGGATCTTCAATGACGAGGTATTGGCTATCATCTTGCGGCAAAATGACGCGGAGTGAAACGCGGATCAGATCGCCCAGCTTCGGCTCTGTGAGAATTTCTGCGCTGCCATCTGAGTTCATGCGCTCGTAAATACGGTCCACCGAGAGGCCGTTCATGGCCACGGGCTGGATGGGTGCAAGTTTGGGCTTGGCGGCTACCTTCAGGCGGACGAAGGCGTTTGTGTTAGACGCTAAATTGAGTTTCAGATCTGGTGTGAGCTGAAATGTGCGGGTGGCGGTGTGAGCTTCTTCGGTGAGCTGGATGGTCTCTGGGCCGTCATTTGATTCGAGCTGGATGGCGATGGATTCACTGCTGAGCTCTTGGGTAGCGGCGTAGGAAGTCATGGCAAGAAGGCTCCAGCCATTGACCCATGTGGTGCGCCAATCGCCATAGGGACTGCGATCATTGAGCATTTTATCGAGGATCTTGGTGGCTTGCACACCACCGGGGTCTGCGGCCGTCCATGCGATGAGTTTGAGAGCATCGTCCGGAGTCCATGGCATCCATTCATCGTGCTTAAGTTTAAAAGGGACCTTCGAGTTTAGGATGGTGCGGGCGGCAGCTTGAGTTTCGTCGCTCGCTTGTTCTCCAGCGCAGAGGGCCGCGGCTAGCAGGGCGCGGGCGCTGGGGCTGAGCTCGGGCATCCGGTCGCGCAGGGCATTGAGGTAGGCGGGTTGCGGAGCACCAGCGAAATTCAGCACCAACAAAGTGCGGGCATGCACTTCAAGCGCCGTGGGCGATTTTTCCGTAGCCATCCCGCGTAGGCTCTCGATCAGGTTTGATTTGAGGTTTTCTACTGCCGTCGCTGGCACGTTGGCACCGCTTGCATCCGCCATGAGAAGTGCCAAGCCAGCGTAGGAGGTGGCCCATGGCACGGATTCCACGCTGCCTGGCCAGTAGCTGAATGAGCCATCTGGAAGCTGCATGGAAAGAATGCGGCTCACGCCAGCTTGCAACGTTTCCTGAATTTTTTCATCGGGGATGGCGGCGAGGCGGGGGATGAATGGCGCGAGAGTCTCCACCGCCAGCCATGGCAGGAGCGCTGAGGTGGTCTGCTCTATGCAGCCGTGAGGGTAGCTGAGGAGGAAATCGATTGCGCCGCCCGCTTCAAGCAGCGGTGAGCGGGAAAACTCGAGATCGATGGTGCCAGTGCCACCCAATAATGACTCGGGGATGGAGTCGATGAGGTTTTGCGCAGCGCCGGAGGATTCTAGGGCCACGAGCTTCTGGTGCCGTAGCAGGGGCATCGGGTAATGGATGGTGAAACGGGATTCCACAGCATCGGACAGGCGCTGGGCGAGTGCGGGTGTGAGGTCTTGGTTGCTAAGGGAAATCGGCACGGCCTTCCAACTGACGGCTGCTTCCCCGGTGCTGTCCGCGCGGGTGGGGAAAACCAAAGTGCCAGCAGCACCTGGTGCGAGACTGATGCTCTGGTTGGCAGGTCCATCGGCAGTGGCGCAGGGAGTTTCCGTGCCGCTCTGCGTGCTGTAGGTAACTTCCCAAATGCCGGAAAACTCGGATGAATTCTGCACCAGGACTTGCGCGTTGAAGGCATCGCCCTGGTTGGCAAAACGCGGGAGCTTAGGTTCTAGCATCAGGTCTTTTTTCACGGTAATGGCAGATTCCGCATGGCCGAAATGGGCTGCCCCATGATGGGCCACGGCGATGACTCGATAGCGGGTAAGCGTGTCTGGAAGCTTGAACGTGTGGCGGAATGCACCCGTGGCATCTGTGACAAGCGCGGGTGCCCAAGTGGCGCAGGGATCGAAATTTTTACGGAGGAAATTGACCGGGCCTTCTGGGTCGCCACCGCCGCCGATGAAGAAGCCCTTGTTGTAAAAGCTCTGGCCTTCAGGGTCCTCAGTGATGAAGGATTCAAAGGACGTTCCTGTTTCCACATCAAGCACGCGTGGGGCGTAAAAATGTTTGATGGGCTCAGGTGTCTCGTAGCCCATGACGGCGAGTGTGCCTTCGTCTTCAGCATACAGAGTGACTTCTGCGCCGGCTGCGGGCGTGCCATCGGCGAGGTGAATGAGGCCGCTCAGCGTTATTTCATCTCCGGGGCGATTGGAAGGGCTGGCATTCGCATCAAACTTCACTGCGAGCGTTTCCGGCAAGTTTTCCACGATGAGTTCACAGTAGCCGAGGCGGAGTTGCGGTTCTTTGTGCTCTCTCGCGGAATCGTTAGCGCCCTTGACGATGAGCACGGAAACAAATGCATTGGGCGCATCTCCATCGGTGAGTGGCACTTCGATGATGGGCTTGTCTGCCCGCAGCTCGACTTGGAATGAGCGCAGGACTTTCTCGCGCTCCACCGTCACAAGCGCTGTGCCTTCGATAGGGGAAAGCACGAGGATGCGCGCGGTGTCTCCGGGTTTGTAGGATTTTTTCTCAGCCACCATTTTTACCCGCAATCCATCTTCGTAAAGCCATGGGTAATCATCGGTCCCGTAGGCATTGAAATGCGTGACAGTGGCAAATGGGCGACCCTCGGGATCGGTGCCACGCAGCGTGAGCAAATGGCGGCCCGTCGCGGTGGGTTGCAAGGTGAGGTCAGTGCCCTGCGCGGCAGAAGCGGCGGGATCTAATGTGATTTCTGTGCTGGAGACGGTCTCCTCAGTCACATCATTGCGGGTGGTGGTATCGCCGGAATCCGTGCGGGATTTTACGGCGGAATTGACCTCGCGGGTGAGCGTGGCGGTGAGCTTGATCGCGCCTTTGAATGGCTCGCCCGCAGTGTCTGTGGCTACGATTTTCAAAGGCAGTGCTTTACCCGCAAGCACAAGGCTATCGATGCGCGAAACTCCGACGTAAACGGAAGCCGGATGGACGGTAGTGGATGCGCTGGCGGTGAGGGTTTGGTTGTTAGTATCCGTCACCGTGGACGATACGGTCACCTCGTGCGCGGTTGGAAAATCAGACTCAGGAATGGCAACGGAGACGGTCGCTTTGCCATCCGCAGAGAGCACGGACTCGGCATGCACGCGGCTGGTCTGGGAGTTGTTATTTGAGCTGTCCTGATTGTAGCCGAAATAATGATACCAGTAGGCCCAATCATCTGTCCGGTGATTGCCAAACTGGTAATCGCGGAAACGCTCAGGATAGGGATTCACGGCGGAAACACTGCTGTAGTGGGTGACTTTTCCGGCAGCGACTGGCTGGCCTTGGAAATACATCGCCGTGAGATCAGCAGTGAGGCTGGTGGCTGCGGGTTCTGATGCGGCGATGGTTTGAGAGACTTCAAAGGCATTCCGGCGGAAATCTTCGACGCGCAAAAACAGGCTGAAGCGGGCACTCGCGGTAAGCACTTCTTGTTCCTCCCAATCGTCTTCGATGGCCTCTGCCTTTGCGAGTTCTTCAGGATACTCGAGGCGAATCAAATGCGTGCCAGTTTGGCCCACAGGAAGCTGGTAGGTGAGGTCAAACGAGCCTTTATCAGAGAGGACGATCTCTTGGGTGTAGATTTCTTTTTGGGTGGGATCGAGGACCACAAGCCGTGCCGGGCTGGCAGGTGTCATCTCGATGGCATTGGCATTCTGATTTCGCACGATGCCTTTGAGCCTGACGACTTCGCCCGGGCGATAGAGCGAGCGATCCGTAAATAGTAATGCTTTGCGAGTGACGTTGCTGGATTTATTCCACGAGTAGCGGATCGGGAAATGCCAGAGGCCCACGGTAGCGAGCGTGGAGTCAAAAGCTGTGAGGTACGTGTCATTTCCAAGCGACGCTTGAAGGTGACGGGCGGCATCGGAGCGGGGCAGCGTGGCGAGGCCTGATGCATCCGTGGTCTGTGCGAGCAATGGCTTAGCATCCTCGCCGTAGAGCTGGACGTTCACGCCCGGTAGCGGCTTGCCGGTAGCGCAGGAAAACGCGTAAAGGACTGCCTCTTGGGGAGTGAGCTTCCATGCCAGACCGATGTCGGTGAGCTGGATGATCGCTTGAGCGCTGCGTGCTCCTGCGGTGGCGAGTGGGTGCGGCGTGCCTACAACGTCGAGGAAAATCGTGGCGTTCCGCATCTGGGGGGGCAGCAGCTCATTCCACGAGAGGGAGATTTTTTTCGAGGTATCGATGGGGTTTTCAAGCGGAAATTCTTTTTCGAAAATCGTTTCACCGAGGACGAGTGAGTAGGGCAATGGAGCGGTGGCGGAAATGGTTTTCCCGTTGTGGCCAGTGCCTGTGTAAGTTTGGTATCCTTCGTAGGTGCGGATTAAATTTGAGTCTGCGAGTTTCTTGATGCGGATGCGCACGCTGGAGAGATTGACAGTTTCGATCTGATAGATCCGTTTCCCACCCGCAAGCTGCGCCTCATTGTTCGAAGCGAGGCCGATGCCGGGTGCGAGGCGTGCAAACTCGATATCCTTCGTCAATGGAGCTGCAAGATCGAGACCACCTTTTGAAGCGAGCGGTGCCCTCACGGTGACTGTATATTTATCCGCTACGGAAAAATCTCCGCTGAGATTGATGCTGCGATCTTCGATTTTCGCGCTGAGGTTTTTGATGGGTGGGGTGATTTCAAGCGAGCTTGCCAAGAAATCTTCAGGCAGCTTCTCGGCGAGGGGCTGATTGAATGTGATGGAAATGGTGCGGGGAAAATTCGCTTCAATTTCAGAGGTGATCGCCGTGACTTGAAAGGGAGTGACATCGCCTATTTCATTGCTGCCGTCTTCTGTGATGCGGGTGCTGCCAGACTGATTCGGCAGGCCCTTGAGTGTAGAAATCACCCAGCGTTTCCCGACGGGGAGCGGCGAGATGGGAGTGGCAATGAGCGCATTTAGAACCGGTGAATCTGGCGTGGCTTGAGGCGCAGTTTGCCCGGCACTGCGGGTGGCCCATGATGGATATGAGATCGTCAAGTCGCCCACCTTGGAAAAAATGGGGCGCTCAAGCCGCGCGGCAATGCGCTGGCCGGATTCCGAGCTGAACGAGATGAAATTTGCTGCGCTCGCAGGATCAACATCATCATTGAAAATGATAAGCCACGCGGCGGAAGAGGGCGAGTAATCATCCGCCCAGCGGTTTTGAGGATTGGCGATCTGGATGCGGAATGGCTCGCTAGCAAGGGTAGTGATTTTTTTCGGCGGTAGATTCGTGCCATCTAAAAGTTGGCGACCTTTTTTGATCGAAAAAGTATAGCTGGCGGCGATGGCAGGTGCCGCATCTGGGATGAAGCTTGCGATGTTTTGCGCCTTCCAGATTAACTTCCCGGGAAGTGCTGGCTCAATGGCCAGCCAGGTGTTCTCAACCGCTTTGCCCAGCTCGGCTATAGCGATGGCTGGAGAATCAAGGACGAGGTCAATCGTAGATTCCGGTGTCAGAGACGGGGTAGAAACGACGAGCCGTGGGGCTCCTGAAGCGGCCAAATAAGTGGCCAAAAACGCCGAAATGGCAAGGGAGGTTGTTTTCATAAACGCTGCGCAAACGCAAACGTTCTTGTATGTTGATCCTACTAAATGAACATGCAAATATTTTGAAATTTTAAGCGGAGTGCGGTGCTTTGATCTGCGCGCTTCCATGATTGCAATTTCAGGATTCTCTGGGAAACTCCACTCATGGTGCGAAGGGATATTGTGGTTCTGAGTGGATGGATCGCCTCCATGGCGGCCATGCTCTTGAGTGGCTGCGCACCCCAATACACGATGATGAATCACCCCGGGCAAGCGAGTGGCAAGGGGGATGCCTTCGGCTATCGGAAATGGATTTCAAAGGAGGTGGAGCAGGATGTGGTGATCATCGGAATCCACGGGTTTTGTGGGGCATCCATCGATTACGCAAACCTGGGGAATCATTTGCTGAAAAATCAACCTAGAACGGGCCTCTACGCCTACGAGGTCCGTGGCCAAGGCAGCGATCCCATCCAAGAACGCCGCGGTGACATCGGGGATCCGCAAGATTGGTATCGGGATCTATTTGCTTTCACTCAGCTCGTCCGCGAGCAGCATCCGGATAGCAAGGTGGTCTGGTTTGGCGAAAGCATGGGTGCAATGATCGCGGCTCATGCATGGCGGGAGGCGCCGGCGAATGATCCCCCGTGTGATGGCCTCGTGCTGTCCTCGCCTATTGTCCGCTTCCGGGATGATATCCCAGCATGGACTCCGGGTCTGGTGCAGGTGGCGGCGACGACATTGCCCCTCGCGAGAATTTCCCTTGATGCGCTTGCTGGCGGCGAGCAGGTGCAAATGACCCAGACTTCCGTGCACTCGGACCAAGTTCAGAAAAATTCTTACAACGTAGATAAGCACACACTCCGGCTGCTGGGTGCTCTGACGCGCCACATCGGGACGATGAATGATTGCGCTGCGAGCTTCCGCGCTCCGGTGTTAGTCCTTCACGGCGGGAAAGATTATTTTAACCATGATTCAGACGTGCGAGGCTTTATGGCAAGAATACCAGCGGGAGTATCTAAAACCTATCGGAACTACCCGAACGCCTACCACTTGCTGATGTATGACGAGCAAAAGGAAGTGATCTTCAGGGACATCGCTCGCTGGACGAACCGTTTTCGATAAAAAAATCCCCGTGAAGCATTGTAGCTCCCGGGGATCTAGTTGGGGGAGGGATCAGGCAACCTAAATCCTGCGGCGGCGTAGCAGCATGACTGCACCGAGCAATCCAAGCGTCGCGGTGGCTGGCTCAGGAATCACAACAAAGCTCGCAGTAAAATTGGCTCCGCCAGCATTGTTCGAAAAAGTAGCGGGTGCATCGACTGAATTTGTGGTGATGGCGGAAAACACTTGGAGCGAGTAGTTTCCATTTGGGAGACCTGCCAAGACATTGGTGGAGCGTTCCACGGGATCGGCATTTGAGCCGGATGTGTCACCACCCCATTGTTGATCGCCGCCGCCGCCGATGTTGTTTTGGAATGGCATGTTCACGCCTACGAAGGTCCCACTTGGGCTGCCTGAATAGACGCGCCATGAGATGGAGTGGCCAGTCACATCGCTGCCATTATTTTTAAATGACTTCTGCTGCCCACCAATGAAGAACGTATTTCCCACCGTAAAAGTGCCAAGGTTTGCACCTTGGAAGTCTGGGTTTGGCGTGCTCGCTCCGATATCAAAGAAATTCAATGGAGCATTACCTGTGGAGGTGGTGAAAACGAAAGAATCAAAGATTCCAACGGCACCGAAGGATGCACCGCTTGCGGCTAACATGGCAGCGGTGACTAAGTTTTTAATTTTCATAGAGGCTTTTTTGGGGGCGTTTCATCGGGATTTTTCATAAATCCATTACGTGACACCTAGAAATGTTTAGGGATACAAATCGGTTTAGAAAAAATCGCATTTTTAATCTTCGTCTCCGCTGAAATCCGCTGGGAGCGCATCCAGGGCAACACGGTAGGCCTGTTGGTCGAACTTCCTGCCATTTATGAGGAGTTGGTCCATTTCTTCGCACAGGCAGCAGGCGATTTGGTATTTAGCGGCGTCTTCTACAATGCCGAGCTGAAGCAGACGATGGTAGGTCTCACCCACGTATGGAGTTTCCAAAGATAAGATTTGCTGGTCAACGGCGATGAGCAAGTCCGCGCGTAGGTCTGAGTTCATGATGTGGCAGGTGGAAGAGGGGCATGGTCCGTCCACGCTTTGAATTCATCCGGCAGAGGTGCCTCAAAGTATAATTGCTTATTGGACAGCGGGTGCTGAAAAGACAACCGCCATGCGTGGAGCATCAGCCGGGAAGTTTGCACGGCGGATTTACTAGGTTTTCCATAAATCGGGTCTCCCACGATGGGCGTGCCCTTATGCAGCATGTGCACGCGGATCTGGTGAGTGCGCCCGGTGTGGAGGTGGCAGAGGACGAGCGCGGTGATGCTGGCCGCATCCATCGCGAGAACTTCGTAGTCGGTAATCGCCGTTTTTCCCGCGGGCGGAGTGATGACCGCCATCTTTTGGCGGTTCACTGGATGGCGCCCGATGTGGGTAAAAATACTGTCTTTTGCTGGCTTGGGGATGCCTTGGGTGACGGCGAGATAAAGTTTCTCCATGGTGCTCCGCGCTGAGAATTGGCCGACCAGTGATTGATGGGCGACATCGGATTTTGCCACCACTAGGCAGCCCGAGGTATCTTTATCTAGGCGGTGGACGATGCCGGGCCGCTCGACTCCGCCGATGCCGGAAAGTTTGCCGTGGCAGTGGTGCAACAGGGCATTGACCATCGTGCCATCAGGATTTCCCGGAGCTGGGTGCACAACCATACCGTGTGCTTTGTTAAGGACGACAAGATCATCATCTTCAAACAAAATTTCCAATGTGATGTCTTGCGGCGCCGCATCTAGAGGCACAGCTTCGGGTAAAATGATCGTAATGGTGTCGCCCAGTTTCACCGCATCGCGCGGTCTCGCGGGGTGGCCATTGATTTGAATGAATTGCTCGCGGATGAGGGCTTGGATGCGTGAACGCGAAAGCGCTGCGAGACGTGCGGCCAGATATGCATCGATCCGATCCCCAGCGCTGTCTTCCACTTTCATTTCCACGGCTGGATTCTCTCTGTCTGAAAATGGGGTGCAAGTTTCAAGTTTGCAGGCACGTATGCCGCCCGTTAGGTTTCCCTATGCCTGAGCATTCCGATAACATCGCCTACTGTGATTCATGCAAGAATCCGATAGAGGTGACGGCTTTACCCCCATTTTCTAACGTATCTTGCCCGCATTGTGGCGAGCACACCCGGGTAAAGCGGCAGTTTGGACCATACACTTTGGTGAGGCGCCATGCGGTGGGCGGGATGAGCATGGTTTTCGCAGCGCATGACTCCACCTTGGATCGCGAAGTGGCCCTGAAAATCCTCAGTGAGGAGTATTCTGCGGACGAGCGGCGCATTTCCGCGTTTGAAGAAGAAGCCCGTATCACCGCTTCATTCAGCCATCCCCACGTCGTGCGGGTGCTCAAGACAGGAAAAGCGTTTGGCCGATTTTTCATCGCCATGGAGCTCGTGCCAGGCGGTCACTTCGAGCACCAAATCCGTGAGCGTGGTAAAATCCCCGAGGCGGAAATGTTGCCACTCGCGATTGAGGTGGCCCAAGGGCTAAAAGCCGCCCACGCCGCAGGCCTCATCCACCGCGATGTGAAGCCTGGGAACATCCTGCTTGATGCCGAAGGCCATGCAAAGCTCGTGGACTTCGGCCTCGCACTCGTCACCCAAGGCGGCAAAGCGCAAGCTACCGAACTCTGGGCCACGCCCTACTACGTGCCACCGGAAACGATTGAAGGCAGTGCCGAAGATTTCCGCTCTGATATCTATGCTTTTGGTGCCACCATCTACCACGCGCTTGCTGGCAAGCCGTCATGCGGCGAGGAGACAATGGCGACAGACCGCCTGCGAGAGGCGAAAAAAAATGTGGTTCCGCTGGGCCTCGCGGACTCGTCACTTTCTGCCGAGACTTGTGGCATCGTCGATAGGGCTATGGCCTATAACCCTGAGGCTCGCTTTAGTTCTTACGATGACTTGATAGCGAAGTTAGAAGCATCATTGGCGCGCCTAAAATTTGGTGCACCCAGCGCCGGGCAAGTATCCCGTGAAGCATTGCGAAGCCGCGCAAAAATCAGGCGAAATTCTCTCGTCCTCTACTCCATCGGTGGGCTTGTTTTACTCGCCGTTGCAGCCATAGGCGTCTCGGTTTTGACAAAGGAAAAAGTCAGGCTCACCCAAGACCCTCCGCCCGTCGTTCATTCCATTGCTCCAGCCGCTGAGGACGATTCCACGGCATCCATCGGCAAGCTTTACCGTAATGCCCGCGCGGCTGTAGTGGCCGAGGAATATGAAACTGCGGCAAAGCTTTTCACGGCACTCAGCGCAGACCCAGCCGTGCAAGAGCCTACGCGCAGTTGGGCCGGCATCGAGGCGATTGCCGCTTCATTCCTTCACGGAAATTCCGCCGAAGCACGCAGACTCGCCCAAGCGAGCCTCAAACATGTGGAGGCCACTCCTGCGGCCTCTCTTACCATTCGGGATAGCCTACTTACCACGCTTCAGGATCTTTCCAAACTCACTCCCATCCCCGCGAATGATGCAAATACTCAGTCCGCAAGTAGCGCACAAATTATGGCTTGGATGATCGGCGGTTTGAAAAATTGGGAGCAAGGAATGATGGATGCCTCAGCCGCTTGCTTCAAAGCGGTAGCTGCTGCAGAGCCGAGTTCGGAAGATGCGTGGCTCACCCACTATCAAAAAATCGCAGGTTACTTCCTGGCAGACCACCAGATTCTAATAACTCACAACTATGATCCATTTCCCACTACCGCAGAAGGATGCCGCGAAGCGATCGCTGCTCTTGAACTCGCACTCAAGAGCCTAAAAACAAAAGGCCGCGCCCGCTTCAATGTCCGCGCCCTTCAGCTCGATCTCACCCGCCATGCGAAGTTGTTAGAAGCGCCCAAGCAACAAGTCTCCACACAAACCATACAAGATCCCATCCAGCCTGAACTTCCCACTATACTTTCCAGCCTCGCAGATTTCATAAAAACCTCCCGCTTCGCCGATGCGATCCTCTATCTCAAGACTCTGCCAGCCGAGCCACAAGGAGCATCGCGCAGCTCGTTACTTGCACTCGTTGAGTTTTCAGAAAACTTCTTCACTGATCTAGAGAATGATCTATCGAATTCCCCACTCACACTCGATCTCACCCTTGTATCAGGTGAGACAGTGAAAAACATCTCGCTAGATGCCCTAGGCACCGTCCTCACCAAAGACGCTGCGGGAAAAGAAGTCTCACGCTTGTGGAGTGATTTCACTGTGGATTCGCTGATCTCTCTCCATCGTGTTTTGGTTAAAAAGCCAGCCAGCGAGCCTGAGCGCCTTCGCCGCCACCAATGCGCCATCGCCTTCGATTGGCTAACCGGGAATCGCGAACGAGCACTCGCCGCCGCCGCAAGCCTTGCGCAAACGAGCCCAGCACTCAGTGAACAGTGGAAGGCTATCTCCAGTGGCTTGCCTGTAGAACTTAAATAAGTTTCGACATAGTCCTCCTAAAATCACACGACACATATCACTCATCTAATTAGGAGCGACCTATATCTATGAGTAAAGTAATACAACCAGGAAATTCATACATCTCGCCGGACCACGGGCGGCGCAGAGCAATCCGTTGCCTTTTCGGAGGATTTGCACTAGCAGCAGGGACTGCGGCGCATGGCTTTCTGATTGAGCCGCGTATGCTTTCGGTCACCCGCAAAGATATCATCCGGCGGGATTTACCACCTGGTCTCGCTGGGTTGAAAATTGGCCATCTCACAGATTTCCATTTCCGTCCTGGGCACGATGATCGCTTGTTGGAAAAAGTCGTCGCTGAGGTAAACCATGCAGACTTGGATCTGATTGCACTAACAGGCGATTACATATCAAAAGACCCTCGCGTCCTTCCACCGCTTTTAGAAATCATCCAGCAGTTGAAAGCGCGGCACGGAGTATTTGCAGTAATGGGAAATCATGATGGCTGGGCTGGGAATCGCGCAACGGTGCGGCGGGAATTCGAGCAGGCTGGAATCGGTTTTTTGATCAATCAACACAGCATCGTCCAAGCGCGCGGGGAGTCGTTGGCGGTGGCTGGAACGGATTTCGTGTGGTTAGGAAAACCCGATCCTGAGCGCACTTTCCGGGGGATTCCCGCCAAAACGCCGATTCTCGCCTTGGTCCACGAGCCGGATTATTTTGATACTCTCGTCGCGCACCGCCCGGTGGTTTTGCAGGTCTCGGGCCACACGCACGGCGGGCAATGCCGCGTGCCGCTGTTAGGCTATGCGCCGCAGCGAGTCCGCTTAGGGAAAAAATACCTGCATGGAGTTTACGAATGCGGCGATTCAAAATTATTCGTCACTCGCGGGGTGGGCACGGTAGGAGTGCGAGTGCGATTCGCTTGCCCGCCAGAGTTGGCAATCCTGACGCTGAAGGCAGGGGTCTAGGGATTTTTCACCAGCGTCATCACGCATTCAAGGTGGCGGGTGTGAGGGAATCAGTAGTCAGAACTTTTGGACCCCGATGTAGGCTGGGCAACGATCTCGTTCTGGCCACCGCATCGCGTTCCTTGGGAAGTTATGGGCTGTCTTCGCTGATAGGGAAGCGCCGCTCGTGGTTGGCGCGGGAAGATGAGTTGTTCCTCCGTATGATCATTCTGAAAGCCAAGTATAACAAAACACCGGTGTGATTGAGATAGGCATAGATTCCGATGGAATTGCGTCCGAGAAGAAACATAGTAGGACCGTTGGTCCGTGCGCTCAGAAATCAGCTAGGATGGAGCCAAGAACAGGCGACAGCCCATTGCAACATCGAGGGGTTCGATATTTCGCGAGCAACATACGCCCAGATTGAGATGCAAGCGAGGAATGTGACGGATCTCGAACTCGCGCTATTGGCAAAAGCATTCCGGGTCAAAGTAGAGCGACTTTTGCCCGAGGAATTGCCTATTTGGACAGGGAAAGGAAAAAAAGATACGTGGAAACATCGAAAAAACTCCGGTAGAAAGCCTAAAGAAACTTGATAGCTGAGTATTTTATTGACGTAAGAATCCGGCCTCGTTATGCTTTTTAGGTGTTACCGCGTTGTCCACTTATTTCCTTTTCAAAAGAAAGACTAACTCCTCAAGGAACTGCTGGGGGGTCACATTGCATGCCTTACAGAATGCAATCCATTCGATCACATCAAGCCGTCTCTGGCCGCGGAGAAGATCGCTCACGGTGGACTGGCTCAGCTCCATTTTCCGAGCAAGCTCCTGTTGAGTCAGGCCCGCATCGGTGCGGATTCTCGCCATTACTTTTAACAACGACTCCTGATCGGCGGAATAAATTGACTTTACCACCGTGGAAGATTGTTAAATCCGACGGATTATCTAAAAAGCTGGTATTTTGCCGGGTTTCCTGGCAGACAGTGGTCATGTTACCTCGGAACAAAAAATTCTACCGGAATGGATCGATACCCGCACTAATTAAGGAAAAATTCCTCAAGTTATGAAACGTATATTGGTCCCACTGGCTTTTTGGAGCATAATCCTTCGGGTTTCTGCCCAAGAAACCGCCATGAAGTGGGAAGTAGAAATCCCCG
>JAYULG010000134.1:0-4232 GCA_043763755.1 Akkermansiaceae bacterium
GCGCGTTTCTCAGCATCGCGATCCGGCGAATCCACTGAAAATTCGCCTGAGCCGTATTGTGGGCCGCGCACGTAGTTCCACCGCTCTGCGCCGTAGCTGGCGATGTCTTCGGCTAGCTCAGGATCAAGCTCGGCAGGAAATCGCAGGCGGACGCCTGTTTTCGTGTATTCGAGCTTATCGGGGAGCTGCAATGGCACTTCAGCATTATGGCGCACACGCTGGAAGGCACACTCGGTGGCGGCATTCGTCTGCCAACCGCGGAACCCAAGCACAAAGAGTGAGCCGTCTGTCTGGAAACGGGCACGCATTGCTGCAGATTGTAGGGTGATCGGCAGTTTCACCACTCCGCCTTGGAGCGTAGCACCGCGCGGCACGGGTAGGACTTGGTAGATACTAGATTGGCCGTAGGAGAGATGCAGCATGGTATCTGCAGGTAGGCCGAATTTCCCGCCCGCTGGCACCCATACTTGTGAGCCGCTCGAGTTATCCACTGCCATTGGCAGGTAGCAAAGCGGCTCGGTGTATGGGGCATCTGCCAAGCTTTGGCGGGATGCCTCAGTCCCGAAGAACACCGGGGTTTTACCGAGTGTGTAGTTGATTTTGCAGCACGGCTGATTCGTCCCTTCATTCTCACCCGTAGTGATTTCGCCATTGGGGCCGATGCCGAGTCCACCCGGAGCGCGCAACCCGGTGGCCATCACTGTGGATGATTTTCCATCGGCAGAAACTTTGATCACCGTGCCATGGTGCGGCAAGATTTGATCAAATCCACGGCCACCGCCACGGACGGGTGAGCTCTTGGAGAAGTAAAAGTTCCCCGCCTTATCCGTCTGCAAATCAAAGGCGAACTCATGGAAATTTGAAGTGATCAGCACATCGCGATTGAAGGTTTTGAAATGATCGGTCTCCCCGTCGCCATTTAGATCAATGAGTTGAGTAATTTGATCACGGCCATGGACGTGGATGATGCCGTTGACGACTTTGAGGCCCAGTGTTTCAAACAATCCAGACGCGATGCGCTGCCATTTCAACTCCTTCCAGTCCCCCTTCAGACCACGGACTACCCAGACATCTCCATTCCAAGATGAGAGAGCCGCCGAATCATCGTCAATGAAATCAAAGCCGCCGAATCTGAGATTTGCCTTCCATGGATTATCGCTCGGTAGCTCGAGAACGTCGGTGACGTAGGGTGACTTTTCATCGTTAGATACCGTCCCTTTGGTCTCGATAATTTTGGGATACAAAGGTGGGCCGCCGCTGGTGAGAGCCTTGAAATCAGGCGCGGGTGCTGCCTCGGGCACGGAGTTTCGGGCGATAGCGATTTGAAAAACGGCTGGGCTGTCTCCCTTAGGAAATTTTGCCAACAGCCGCCCGGGATTTGCTGGATCTGCTGCAAGTAGGACTCCACCAGCACAGGTAACTCCGAGACCATCTGTGGACTTTGCCCGGTCTTTGGCCACTGTGAATGCGCCTTTTTCATCTGCCAGCGAGAGGATTAGGTCCTGCGCACGGGCTGCTGTTTGGAATGAGCGAGTCACCGTGGAACCTTGGCAGGTGACTGTTTCCATGACTTCTGTGCCGTTGACTTTGTAGTGGAGCACGATCTTTTCGCCATGGCGGAAGTATCCGAGGAATGATGCATGACTTACATTGCCAAAGCCAGGAATTGGGCGCTCGTCCGCGAATGAACCCGCTGGATTTGCCCAACCTGGAAGTGCTGCGGTATTGAAAATCGGCTTGTCGTTTTCGAGAGAAACCAAGTCTCCGTGTTGGCCTGTCCATGGAGTGCCACCCCACTTCCATGTGCCCTTGTAGGCGGATACGAGGCGCATTGTTTCGGTATCGAATAGCGCGTGATTGCCATCCCCGAGATCAAGCAAGATGCCCTTCAGCGCGGCGACCCGTGGTTGCCCTTGGTAATGGTCTTGAAATGTGTTCGACCATGCTGGGCCGATTTTCATTTCCTCATACCACTCGGCGGAATGGACAAGGGTGAGGGTTGCGAGGAAAAGCGGAACGATGCGTAACATGGGTGCGATGGCTGAGTAGGATTAGATGGGAAAGAGCGTGGGAGCGGGCGGTGGCAAAGTGCAGCCACCTTACTCGTCTCGCATCTGTTTTGTTTCAGTTTGGCGAATCAATCAGCAACACGGAAAGCTCATCCAGAGCAACATCCCCGCCATCTGCGTTGCTGATTGTGACTGCATTGATGGAAATTCTTGGGGCCGTGGTAAGGGTTGCTAACTCGTTTTTGGCTGCACGAATGGAGTTCCCTGGATAGAGGCTGAGGGCTCCTGTGGTGCCGTTATAGAGCAAGGTAAGCTGCTGTTTTTTGAACACCGAGGCATTTGAAACCGCAGATTCGGTCCCCTTTATTTCATCACGAATGATCCACCGATGGCCACTTGTCGCGAGAGCGGTGAGGCTAAACTTCAACTCACCCTTGGCATCGCTGAAGGAAATCGTTTCCCGCCCATTGAGCCGAGTATTTTTATCAGATAGATGCTGCGGAATACCCGTTGTGAGGTGTATGAGGTAATTCGCCTTTGTGTTTCCCTCGCCCGTACTGCGGAACGTATTTGTAAAGTAGCGCTGGCCGAAGGAAGAATCGATCATCCCATTCGAAACGAGCATCGAGTCTTCTTTAGGTGGTAAGGTTAAATCTACGAGAAGATCATCCCAAGCTCCGCCTACATCCGCAGTCTTTCCTTCGAGAAATGTTCCCTCTGGTTCGCTGAAATCATCGAAGAAAATAACTTCTTCCTGAGGGAGAGCTTGCAGAAATTGAGTTGCTGCCGGGGTCACGTTTTTCTCCCCTTTTGTGCTCCACTCTAGAGCCTCACCTGCATTTATGATTTTTACGCTGCCGCCTGTATCAGTGACTTGGATTTGGCCTTCTAATACTCGCATTGCTACAGATCCATTTGCTTGCACATCCACCCCAAACTTGGTGCCGATATCATTAATCACTCCGCCTGGAAATTTTACTTGGAAGCCGCTCCCGCCAGGTGCGACATCAAAAAAAGCCTTGCCAGATTTCAGCTCTACATTGCCCTTCCTATCCATTAAGCGCACCTGCGCGGGGCCTTCTACGATTGATTTTGTATAACGGTTTAATTCTACGGCCACCACCCCACGTTCCACTTTGAGTGTTTTTCCGGCTGCGAGCGTGCTGGCATTTGTCTTCCCATCAATTTGGAAACGGCTATCTGCTGCCCCTCTTAAAGTTGCTGGAAATGATTCGGCTTTAAAGCCAATGGCAAGGGCAAGAACGATGATTGCTGCAGCCGCGAGTGTCACCAGAATCTTTTTGCTGGCTATGGAATGGAGATGCCTGTGTGGCACTACGTCTTCAGTAGGCGCTGTGTAGGGTGCAATGCGTTGTGGTAATGAGTATTTCTCCGCTAGCAAATGCTCGAGCGCGAGCAATTCACCGTATTCGCGCCGCGCATTTGGATTGTTGCGAAGCTCTTTTTGGAGGAGCAAGAAATCATTCTGATCGATTGTTCCATCGATCATCTGTAGCAGCAGGCGGGTAATAGGTGCAGCTTCCATCAATTTTGGATGGTTATGAGCTTTTCCTCAATGCAGCGGCGGAGGGAGGCTCTGAGTTGGAATAGCCGTGCTTTCAGAGTCCCCACGCTGCGCCCGGTATCCGTGGCTAGGCGATCTAGAGTGCCGTTGGAAAAATAATGGTGCCGGATTAATTGATCATCTTTCTCAGTCAGTCCTTTCAAACACTCTATCAGTGCCAGCCTGCGCTCTGGAAATTCATCAATCAGAACGGGTAGCTCAGTAGCTAGGGTTTCAAACAGCTCAGGATCGAAGCTGTAGCACTTATTCTTTGAGGATTTCCGTAGGTATGCTTTTACTTCCAGTTGTGCGATACGAAATGCCCACGCTTTAAAGCTCGAGCCCGGGCGAAATATACTCCTTTTCCGCCATAGGATCATGTTCACGAGCTGCCGGATGTCTGATGCCGCATCAGCGTCGCCACATAGTGCGCGGATGTAGAAAAGGAGATCACTTTGATGATTGGTCAACTGCCGGACAAATTCTTCCAAGATCTCTTCATCATCAGCCATTTCAATTCCTAACGGACATTTTTGCTTGGGTGGTTTAGTCAAAAATAGAAAAATAACCAAAGTTTTTGTGTGGGATGCTAAACTTCGCGACTAATTTGCACGTATCATCGCGTTGTATGGAATTCCGAATGACCTCAGTAAATCGCC
>JAYULG010000135.1:0-4224 GCA_043763755.1 Akkermansiaceae bacterium
GGGAATTGTGATTGTTTTGCTTAAGGAGCGACGACCTTACTGTCGTCTCTTCCTCAGACATTTCGGAAAAAGGGACAATAAGGTCCCTCCTCCTTATCCCACAACTCCTCACGTGCTTCAGTATAGAACCCCAACCTTCGGCGAGGGCGCCAAAGAATCTTGGCCACTAGCCCCCACATATCTCATCGCGCAGCCGCACGAGGCATGCATTGCAAACGCATGTGCCACCCGTTTTCCACTGGATCTGCTCAGACTGCTCGGGAGTGAGCTCGATCTCGCTGCACGCGCACATCCAGCCGCGCGTCACCGCACACACGAAATCTGCACCACACAGATGGCAGCGGGTCGTCTCATGTTTCTTTGCGTTGAGCGGTGGCAAGCGGGAAAATGACGCAGTCATATCAATAAAGGTAAGCGTTTCATCTATCATACAATTCTCTCGAAATTTTTTTCAAAGATATTCCAAAGTAAACAAAGTCTAAACCCACCCTTGAATTAGGTGAAAACCAATATTTTCCAACTTTGCGGCACAAACAATCCTCGAATAGAAAAAAATTTTCATATCATTAGAAAATTTATTGCCAGTCATTCGGCATTGGCTCATGGTTCTCACGCTCCATAAAAAACATATGAAAAAACTACAAACTATCGCATTCCTACTCGCTAGCACTCTTGCCAGTCACGCAGTAACTCTAGTGTCTTACAATTTTGACACACCCCCTTCTGCGTATCTATACGGCTACACTTACGGGGGCGGCTCTTTTACCAATAACATCAATGCCCCAACGGCTGGCGCTGGCACTGGTGGTACAGCAGCCGCTTCAGCTACATTCAACACCACTGGAATGGTAGGCAGCTCCGGGATAGGCCTTGGGTTCGGTGGTTCCCCGTCAAATTCTGCATCCATTGCTGGCGCGACTTCTCTCGCAGATTTCACATTCACAATTGATTTACGCACCGCTGGCACTACTGGTTCTTCCGCGGGTTTGAATCTAGAACTCAGATTCCAAGCTCCTGATAACTTCTATTTGCCGGCCGACGGTGACTCAGATGGAGACAGTCTCCTTACTCTCCGCTACAATGCGGCTGTACCCAATACTTTCCAAACGTTCAACACCACTCTCGCAGACTGGTTTGTGCAAGACGGTAGCTTGGCAAACCTCCAAACAAATTTGGCTTTTCTGTCCAACATCAACCTCAATGTTCCTTACGATGCCGACCAGACGATGCCGGACTTTGGAAATGACACAGGCAATGTAATCGCTGCTGATAACTTTACACTTTCAGTGATTCCAGAAGCCAGCACTGCCTCGCTATTTCTTCTAGCAGTAGGTGGGCTCGTTGGCCGCCGTCGCAGATAATTTTGAGCAACTAAAGTTTCTAACTTAAACCTGCACCCAGCGGTGGCGTGCGGGTTTTTTTATGTAGAAGTAGTTTACTAGCATCTTAGCTTCCAGACTGAAAAACATCGCTGGCTGGACCGAGCAAACAGGCCCAAATCCTAAAATAATTCTGATTTCCACCGTGACGCTGTGGGAGCCAGAATAAAATAGATATGCTGGAATTCTGCCAACCAGTGAGGGTGGTGTGGCTGGAGCGCTAAGTCTTGAGGACTAATCGGAATCATGCTGGACGATGCTTTCGATTTCGGAGGGCGTGAACTCCAGCCCCCTCAGCCGGAAATGCGGTGGGTCGGTGGGGTTTCTTTTTGAATCTGAGACCAGCTCGAGGATGCCGGTGAGCGGCTTTGCATGGTCCACCAGTGAGACCCGGACGCGGCGGCTGAGGATCACGCCCCAACGGGTTTCGAAGGCACGCTTTTTCGCATCGAGTTCCTCACGCCATTTGCGGAAACCATCTTCAGAACCTGCGGCCTCGAAGTTGAATTGCCCTTGGTCAAAGTTCATGGAGCTTCAAGAAATGGATTGATGACTTGCACTCCTTCGATGCGCTGCCCATGTTGCAGATCATCCGAATATAAAACTTCGCAGCGACTCTCGATCGCTGCGGCGAGGATGAGTGAATCCCAATGTGAAAGTTGGTTGCGCAGATGCATTTCGATGGCTTTCTGGAAGGTCAAAAAAGTAACGGCACCAATTTTAAACTCGAACCATTCACGCAGCCATTTAGTTTCTTGGTCTCTCGATAAATTCAGTTTTTTGGGGTTTCTCGCCGTTGCGATAAACTCACTGAGCACCTGCACGGAGAGAGAAAGCCGGGGAAGTAAAAGGATTTCCCGAGCGATCTGATTTTTCCTGCGATCTTCCAAGGCTTTACCTGCCGCATAGACGAGGATGTTCGTATCAACGAAGCCGTTCTTCATAGCATTCGTCTCGGTTGAAAATCCAAGGTTCTCTCGGAGGCGAGTTCTGAGCTTGGGCATCTGTTTCCGCGTATAGTGCGAGGAGCCGCTTCACTCTCGTTTGTTCGGCCTGCTCTTTTTGCGACTCTTGTTTTTCGAGTGATTCGAGAAACCCGCGCACCATCGCACTGACGGATGTCCCTTGCGCGGCGGCTCGGAGGCGCGCCTTACAATAGGTGGCATCATCCACCTTAAGCGTGATATTTTTCATAACTGTGCCGCACAGTTACTGCGCTTGATGAGAGTGTCAAGGAGGCGGTAGCGCTGGGCGGGGCTGCCAAGGGCAGCTGCCTCGGTCATTTCGCTTTAAAATGACTGAATGCGGTTCGCCTTCCGAAGCTTCAGAGAAAGCAAAACATCCCGCCCACCTCTGCGCGCGATCCGCTCGCAGATCTACCCAACCAAAGCGACCTAGCACGCGGTGGTGGTGAAGGGTGGATGGCTGGCGGGCATGGAGGCTTGTTCGTTTGGGAGCATCATTTTTACTCGTCAATGTCCGGATATTGCTCGGGAGGGTTACCTATCGGATTAAAAATCTTCGGCCTGCGAAACATGCTTTTGGTGTCCTCGATGGTCTCACAGGTGACGAAAAAGCGCCAATCGTCACCGTAATCAAAGAGAAAGAGCATCTGCTTTTTCGGTTTGAAAACGTCGGTCAAAAGTGTCGTCTTCACGCCTTTGTCATGCGCACTCACCTCCTCGCCGATGTCGGCGAAAAGAGTATATTCTTCCTCACTCGGGCTGACCTTTTTGAGATTCGAGTAAAACCCAAAGCAGTGATCCATATCGAAATATACTGAGCGGATGATGCTCTCCGCCAAGTCCTCCAAGGTGTTATTGGAAGGATGGACAATGGTGACGGAGAAGTCGCCGTGGGTGACTCGAAAGGTGAGGGCTTTGCGTGGAGTGGGCATGGGAGTTAGATGCGTTCGATGACCTTCTCTTTAGCAGGAAGGCTGTTACGATCAATGGTGACTTCGTAGTAAGAGAATGCGAGAGGAACTTCGATTTCGGGCTTTTCGAAGACGGTGACACGGAAGTATGGGCGGGCGAGCAACGCGTTCAATTCCGCGCCCCCCTTGCGAGGGGCGATGAGTCCATCCGTGACCATTGGGAACAGGCTGTTGTTTCAATCCGCGCCCCTCTTGCGAGGGGCGATCAGTGGATTCCAGTATGATAATCGTGTCCGGTTTGTTTCAATCCGCGCCCCTCTTGCGAGGGGCGATCGTTTGATGCCGAGTCTGCATTCCGAGCTTCCGGGTTTCAATCCGCGCCCCTCTTGCGAGGGGCGATGAGGTCACTTCGGGCGTCGCTCGATAGGGGTTTGGTTTCAATCCGCGCCCCTCTTGCGAGGGGCGATACTTGTTGGACGGAGCGCTTGTTGACCGCAAATCGTTTCAATCCGCGCCCCTCTTGCGAGGGGCGATTAGTCGAGCGGCAGCAGAGTGTGATCAATGTCCTGTTTCAATCCGCGCCCCTCTTGCGAGGGGCGATCCAATGATGACGGTCATGGATGGCCGAGCTTAACGTTTCAATCCGCGCCCCTCTTGCGAGGGGCGATGTGCGTGTCCAAAAATTTGAGCATGCACGAATGGTTTCAATCCGCGCCCCTCTTGCGAGGGGCGATCACGGGGGGAAGGGTTGCCTCCGATAATGATCAAGTTTCAATCCGCGCCCCTCTTGCGAGGGGCGATTGATCGTTGACGAGGCACACGGGTCAATGGCAGGTTTCAATCCGCGCCCCTCTTGCGAGGGGCGATTCACCCCATAAGCGTTAACCTAAAATTCCTGAGCAATAGCATTTAGCTTCACGCTTTGCAGGGGGCGCTTAGTTCTTTTGACACGAACACGCCGCGCGATTC
>JAYULG010000136.1:0-1205 GCA_043763755.1 Akkermansiaceae bacterium
GCAGCGGGCGATTCGCCGTGCGCTTCATCCGCGCGTCCAGATCCACCTCCATGAGTTGATTAAATGCAGACGATCCGAAGGCTGCCAACGCCGTGCCGATCATCGTATGCATGAGTTTCATCCAGTCGATCTCGCCGCCGCGTGAGGCGTATAAGAACCCGAAAAATGCGGTCACGAGTACGAAAAAATTCAGCCGAACTTTCATCAAAACCGCTAGATCTTGGCGCAGCCTAGGAATCGGCAGCGCGGTATCTAGCTCTTGTTTCTTCTCGTTTTCGGCCATCTTTTCCATGT
The DNA here is from genome assembly GCA_043763755.1 of Akkermansiaceae bacterium. Classification (GTDB taxonomy): domain Bacteria; phylum Verrucomicrobiota; class Verrucomicrobiia; order Verrucomicrobiales; family Akkermansiaceae; genus Luteolibacter. The sequence goes on from JAYULG010000136.1 coordinate 295, forward strand.
GCTCGTGGCGAGCATGGCGTAGGTCTTGCGATTTCCAAGCCGCGACTTATCCGCTCCGTGCTTTCCTTTTCAAAGATTGGCTTCAGATTCCCCTGCGACTTCCACCAGCCTGGAGCCATGCACCTACTCATCCTCATTTTCCTCAGCCCGCTTACATTCGCGCAAGAGATGCGCCCGTGGGTAGATTTGCAAGGACGCGAAGTGCAGGCCACGTTCGTAAGGGCGGCAGGTGAAGACGTGATTCTCAGGCTGGCCGATGGCCGTGAGTTGCCATTTCCTCTCGCAAAACTTGCCGCCGCTGATCGCAAATACGTGGCGGATACTTTAAAGCCGGGCCGGCCAAAGCCAATTGCTGGCGAAGATGTGCTCGCAAATTTCGATGCCCCATGGCCGGACCGAGTTAGCTTTTCCGAGGATCCTGAAATCAAGATCGTCGAGGAAACTGCCGAGAAAAAACGCTTCGTCTATGAATCTGCAAATTACCGCTACACCTGTGATGTAAGGCTCGCTGCATCATTGGTGAAGGGATTTGCCGTCATGTTTGAGGCCACCCGGCTGTATTGTCGGGCACTACCGCTGGCTCTTCGCAGTGGCAAGCAAGTCGCGGGGAAGTATCAGATCCAGCTTTTCGAACACACGGAGGATTATGTAAACGCAGGCGGTCCACCCGATACCGCAGGCGTTTTCATGAGTGGCACTGGCATCGTGATGGTGCCACTCACCAGCCTAGGCGTGCGGCCTGTGGGCAGTGGCTACATGCTCGATCGTGATAAAAGCAGCAAGACCATCCCTCACGAGCTCACCCACCAGCTCACCCCGGATTCTTATTTTGAAAAAGGCGCGCTCGGGTGGTTCACTGAAGGCATCGCCGAATACATAGCCGCCACTCCCTACCGTTCCGGTGGCTACAA
>JAYULG010000137.1:0-4202 GCA_043763755.1 Akkermansiaceae bacterium
TTGTTGCCACTTTTTATCCCATCTGATGAACGCGTTTTACCATTCCACCACCCCTCTTGTGCCTGGCTCTCTCCATCAGCTTTCTCAAGAACATGACAATTGCGGCATGGGTGCTATCGCCCATTTGCACGGAAAATGTAGTTTTGAAATACTCGACTACGCGCTCACATCCGTCTGCTGCATGACTCACCGCGGTGCGGTGGATGCGGATATGAAAACGGGCGATGGCTCGGGTATTCTCACCCAGATCCCCCGCCCTCTTTTTCGCAAAGCGGCTGAAAAACTCGGGCACAGCGTGGAAAACGATGCGGATCTTGCGGTAGGAGTTTTCTTTTTTCCCAGCGAATCACCAGAGGCGATCAAAGAAATCCGGGAAATCACCTCGGAAATCCTCACGAGACGCAGTATCGCCGCCATCGGCTGGCGGTCCGTCCCCACCGACCCCACCGCACTGGGGAAAATCGCCCTGACTTCCTGCCCGCAGATCGAGCACCTGCTGATACTCCGCCCTCCAGCCATGGAAGCTGCCGACTTCGAGCGTAAACTATACCTCTGCCGCCGTGAAATCGAGCATCGCACCAAGGCGATTCCAAACTTTTACATCCCAAGTTTCTCCAGCCGCTTGATCTCATACAAGGCGCTTGCCATGCCCGCAGCCTTGCGGGCTTTTTACCTAGATTTCGCCGACCCAGATTACCAAATCGCCATCGCCCTCTACCACCAACGCTTTTCCACCAATACCTTCCCCGCTTGGCCGCTCGGGCAGCCCTTCCGCATGATGTGCCACAATGGGGAAATCAACACGGTGGAGGGAAACCGGAATTGGATGACTTCTCGAGAGGAGTTTTTCGCCTCACTTGTCTGGGGCGATGACATTGATCTCGTCAAAAACCTCATCCGCCACGGCGAATCAGACTCGGCATCGCTCGATCATGCCTTAGAACTCCTCATTCTTTCCGGCAGATCTCCCGAGCACGCGATGTGCATGCTCGTGCCACCAGCCTATCGCAATGATGAAGACATCTCGGATGAAGTCCGCGCCTTCTACCAATACATCCGCTCATTCTCTGAACCATGGGATGGCCCCGCTGGGCTTGTGTTCACTGATGGCATCAAAATTTGCGCCTCCCTCGACCGCAATGGCCTCCGCCCCTCCCGCTACAAAATTACCGAAGATGGCATCCTCTACATCGGCTCGGAAGCTGGGGCAGTCGTCTTCGATGATGCAACTGTCGTTCGCAAAGGTCGCTTAGGCCCGGGCCAAATGCTTTCCGCAAATACCCTCACAGGCGAGTTTAAATACGATCGCGAGATCAAGGAAGAGCTGGCGAAGCAGAAGCCCTACCGCCGCTGGATCGATGAAAATCGTCTTGAGCTTCGGAAGTTTGTTTCACCCAATGCGCACGTCCCGGAAATTGACTTCTCACCGCTGGAACTCTCACAGCATCAAGTAACTCACGGAATTTCCACGGAAGAACTCGACATGGTTTTTCCACCCATGATCAAGGGTGCGCAAGAGGCAGTTTTCTCGATGGGCGATGATATTCCACTCGCGATTCTCTCCACGCAACCGAGGCTTTTATACACGTATTTCAAACAACTGTTCGCCCAAGTCACGAATCCACCGATTGATCCAATTCGCGAGTGGGCTGTGATGTCCCTCGGGGCTGGGCTAGGCATCGAGCGCAATCTGCTGGAAGAAACCCCTCAGCACTGCAAGACCGTGAGTCTCGATAGCGCGATCCTGTTTGAGCATCAGTTGGAGAAAATTAAACACCTCGATGAACACGGCTTTCCCGCCCAAACTCTGGACTGCACCTGGTCCACCACTACCGGAGCTGCAGGTCTGAAAACTCGCCTCGATGAAATCTGTGCTGAGGCCGAGGCAGCCGTAGAAGCTGGCAATAACGTCCTGATTCTCTCAGACCGCGCGACTTCTGCGGAACGCATTCCCATTCCGATGCTGCTGTCCATCGGCACCGTTCATCACCATCTGAACCGGATCCGTCGCAGAATGCGCGCCTCCATTGTCCTCGAAACCGGTGAGGCCCGCGATGTGCACCAAATCGCCTGCTGTTTTGGCTTTGGGGCCACCGCCATTTGCCCTTACCTCGGCTACGCAACCGTCCGCCAACTCGTGGCGGCGGACGTTGGCAAAAACAAACTCGGCGATCTTTCCCCCCAAAAGGCGATGACCCAGTATCGCAAGGCTCTCGAAAAAGGCATTCTGAAAATTATGTCTAAAATGGGCATTTCCGTACTCAATTCTTACCAAGGTGCGCAGACCTTCGAGGCCATCGGCATCGGCAACGAAGTGGTCAACTTTTCCTTTACTGGGGTCTCCTCGAAAATCGGTGGAGTCGGCTTTCTTGAAATCGCAGACGAATCCATAATTCGTCACAGCGCTGCGTTTCAAACAACTGTTCCAGATGGCAAAACCTTGGACCTTGGCGATCCCGGCTACAACCGCTATCGCAAGGCTGGAGAGCGCCATGTTTACACCACGGAAGTCATTAAAAACTTCCACACCTACGCAAAGTCGGGTCGTCCCGAAGATTACGAGGAATATGTCCGTATCTCGTTGGAAACCAAACCCGTAGCGATCAAAGACTTATTTGATTTTGTTGCCTCTCCTCAGGGTTCCATTCCCCTCAGCGAGGTGGAGCCGATGGAGCACATCCGTCGCCGATTCACGACCGCCGCAATGTCTCTCGGCGCACTCTCGCCTGAGGCTCACGAGACTCTTGCCATCGCCATGAACCGCATCGGTGGCAAGTCAGACTCTGGCGAGGGAGGTGAAGACCCTGCCCGCTACAAGCCATATGCGAATGGAGATTTCGCGCGGTCCTACATTAAGCAAGTCGCCTCCGGGCGTTTCGGGGTCTCCGCTTACTACCTCGTCAACGCAGATGAACTGGAGATCAAAATGGCACAGGGCGCAAAACCTGGCGAGGGCGGTCAGCTTCCCGGGCATAAGGTGAATGCTTTAATCGCTCGTTTAAGAAACACCCAGCCGGGCGTGCAGCTCATTTCGCCACCACCGCATCATGATATCTACAGCATCGAGGATCTTGCCCAGCTCATCCACGATCTCAAGGAGGTAAATCCCCGCGCAAGGGTGACGGTGAAACTCGTCGCAGAATCTGGCGTGGGCACCGTAGCCGCAGGATGTGCAAAAGCCTCCGCAGACAATATTCTAATTTCGGGCCACGATGGCGGCACAGGTGCGTCCCCACTTTCCTCCACCAAACATGCAGGATCTCCTTGGGAACTTGGCCTTGCCGAGGCGCAACAAACTTTGCTAATCAATAATCTCAGAAATCGGGTGACTCTCCGCACCGATGGCGGAATCCGCAATGGTCGCGATGTGGTCATTGCCGCCATCCTTGGAGCCGAGCAATACAATTTTGGCACCACCGCCATGATCGCGATGGGCTGCGTTTACGTGCGCAAATGCCACCTAAATATCTGCCCCGTCGGCATCGCCACGACTGACCCTAAGTTCCGGGCAAAATTCAAAGGCACTCCGGAAATGGTCATCAACTATTTTACCGCTGTGGCCGATGAAGCGCGCGGCCTGATGGCAGGCATCGGAGTGCGCACTTTAGACGAACTCATTGGCCGCCCGGAGTTCCTGACTCAGCGCCACATCCCAGATCACCCAAAGGCCAATACGTTAGACCTCAGCGCACTGCTCAAAGACGTGGTCCCTACCCTCGCAAAGCTCTCGGGAAAACCGATCTCCGAGTTTTCTCGCATCCGTGTGCAAGATCGGAATGATGGCCTCGCGAAGCCCGCGCTCGATCTCCAAATCCTAGCCGACATCGTCGCTGCGATATCGGCCACCGCACTCCCCCACCCTCCCGAGTATGGGCCAGACTCGGTCCCACAGGCTATTCTCGATGCGATTCAACTTTTGCCAGATCGCCCGCCCATCGCCCTCACCTACCCCGTCGTCAATACAGATCGAAACATCGGCACCCGCCTTTCAGGCCGCATCGCGGAGGTCCATGGTGATCGCGGCCTGCCCTGTGGCACCGTTCACATCACCTGCCACGGCAGTGCTGGGCAATCGTTCGGCTGCTTTTTGGTCTCCGGTGTGAAATTGGAACTCATTGGCGAGGCGAACGATTATGTGGGCAAAGGCATGGCCGCAGGTGAAATCGTCATCCGCGTTTCCCCTACTGCGAAATTTGAAGCTG
>JAYULG010000138.1:0-4191 GCA_043763755.1 Akkermansiaceae bacterium
GTTCTTTGGCGGCCTCTGCGAGGTAGTTTGAATCTACATCACATAACCCTACGATTTCCGCATCCGGATGGGAGGCGACGGATTTTCTATCAGATGCGCCAATAGTGCCGACCACGCCGATGGATAGCACGCGCAGCTTGCCATTCGGCGAAGAGGCGGCACGCGCACGAGGCATGCCCAGCGAGGTGAGACCAAGACCTGCGGCGGCTGAGTGGGAAATGAAACGACGGCGAGTGGTGTGAGAATTCATTGGGATTTTAAGGGGTGACTTACTTTTCTTGTCGGGCGGAGAATAAATCATTTTTGAAGCTCGGCGAAACAAATTTCAAGCTTTTGAAAGTATCCCAATTATTTTTGAAGTTTACCTAGATCATCAAAAATCTATGGTTCTGCTAGAGATCACCATGGTGGAATTAGACAAAGTCGATACCTTGCAGGTGGTGGAACTTGCAGAAGGGATAGAGATTCGCCTACGGATGGCGGGCCCTATGCTGCGTGCCGGGGCCTATGCGATTGACTTCATGATCCGCAGCGCAGTCCTGATTGTGGGGGCTGTGATTATCGGTGCCGCTGGGCTGGCCATTGGTGACAAGGTGGCCCAAGGATTTATTTTACTCGCATGGTTCCTGTTGGATTGGTTTTACCCAATTTTATTTGAAAGCGGCAAGCGCGGGGCCACTCCCGGAAAACGGGCGATGGGCCTGCGAGTGGTCCAAGCAACGGGATCTCCGATTACACTAGGCCAAGCAGTGGTGCGAAATTTTCTCCGCTTCATTGATGGAATGCCATTTTTTTCCTATGGCTTTGGCTTGGCTTCATGCTTGGCGACGAAACGTTTCCAACGCCTCGGCGATCTCGCGGCAGGCACAGTCGTTATTTATGACCATGTGCAGGCAATGCCATCCCTATCGTTGCCGCCACCCATCGTCTCGGTTCCGCTGCCAATGGGTCTCACAGCCGGTGAGCTGCGCGCACTTGCCTTGTTCCGCGAGCGAGCAGGCATGTGGTCAGAAAGTCGGAAAATTGAAATTGCAGATGAAGCCAGCGTGCTTACTGGAACGGCAGGTATAGATGGGGTGGGCCACTTGTTAGCGATGGCCCATTGGGTGCAAGAGAAGCGAAACTAAATAATCGATCCAAGTGCACACCTCATTATGACATCAGGAGACTTCGCCCATCAAAATGCCGAGCGGTGGGCAGAATACGAGCGGCTGCTGATATCGTTTGAAAAAAATAAGGCGGATCCTGCTTCAGAACACCTGCCACGGATGTTCCGGGAGCTTTGTTTAGACCTCTCACTCGCGGAGTCCAGAATGTATGGCACCCAGATCACCGAGCGGCTCAATGGCCTCGTCATCCGTGGTTATAAAATCATTTACCGCACGAGGCGTGGCTCGTGGGAAAACATCCTTTCATTCGTGACGACCCAGTTTCCACAAGCGGTGCGCAGAGACTGGCGCTTGTTCTGGCTGTGCAATGGAGTTTTCTGGATTCCATTTCTACTGCTTATTTTATCTGTCGAATATGACATCAGTTGGGTGCAGGCAGTGCTAGGTGCGGAAGGTATGACTTCCATGGAGCAAATGTATGGAGGTAAAGAAGAACAGCTCAGCCATTTACGCTCGGAGTATGGTTCTAACTTCATGATGTTTTGCTTCTATATTTATAACAATGTGGCGATTGATTTCCGTATCTTCGCGGGCGGCATCTTCGCCGGGCTTGGGACATTATTTTACCTTGCCTTTAATGGCTTTCACATCGGGGCGGCAGCCGGCTACGTCAATCATGCGTGCAATCCAGAATCATTTTGGACCTTCGTAGCCGGCCATTCCTCCTTTGAGTTGATAGGTATGATCGTCTCCGGAATGGCTGGGATGAAACTTGGCCTCGCGATTCTGAGGCCCGGCAGGCTACCCCGCATCCGGGCCTTGGCTGAGGCTGCCAAGCAAGCACTGCCGCTCATTTATGGTGCCGCGCTACTCACCACTCTGGCCGCAGTGGTAGAGGGGTTTTGGTCAGCGCAGGCTTTACCTTCTGCATTGAAATATTCTGTGGGGGCAGTCGGCTGGATTTTACATATTCTTTATTTTCTCTACGCAGGAAGGAGTGTCCAACATGCAGCTTGATCGAGTGACGGCAGAACTCAGGCCACGCAGCGATTGGGAGGCCGTGGACCTCGGATTGGCGCTAGTACGCAGGGATTTCTGGCGCTGTTTCATCGTTTGGTGGATGGCAATGGCTTTGCCTACTGTAGTCCTCGGCGTGATGCTTTGGGATGAACCTCTGATTTTTCTGGTGATCTTCTGGTGGCTTAAGCCGGCCGGTGCGCGCATGGTATTGTTCGAAATCAGCCGCCGCATGTTCGGTGAAAAACCGCCGTGGAGTGCGGTCTGGCGCGAGCTTCCTCGCGTGTGGACGCGGCGTTTTTTTTATCGCTTCGTCTGGGCGAGGTTTTCTCCATGGCTGCCCGTGACCTTGGCAGTTGAGGACTTGGAAGGCCTCCGTGGCAGTAGTTATAAAAAACGTTGTGATCAAGTGGTGCGCAGGGGAGGGGGTGTGGCGATGTACATTTACTTTTCTGCTGAGTGCATCGCAGTGTGGCTTGGGCTGGCAATTTTGGGTTTGGTGCTCATGTTAATTCCTGAAGGATTGGATCATTCATGGCAGATCGCATTCGATAGCTGGGATATGGACTCAGCCTATCAAGTGCCCGATTTAATCATGCGCACCGTATGTATCTGCATGATGATCGCGATTTCTCTTACTAATCTTTTTCTTACTGGCAGTGGCTTTGGAATCTATATCAATAACCGCACATGGCTGGAAGGCTGGGATGTGGAGTTAGCATTTAAACGCCTTGCTCAGCGCCTCACAAAAACGGCGGTGTTGCTTCTATGTATCTGTGCCTTTTGCGCCCCGCAGCGTGCTCGTGCCGAGGAGGCAAAAACGCCTGCGGAAGTGATCAAACAGGTGAAAGCACATCAAGACTTCAAAGTCCACACGGTCAAGGAACGGGTGCCAAACAAGAAGGCATCGTCTGCTACATTGCCCGCTGGATGGGTGAGTCTCGGGCAAGTGGTGATGTATGTCTTCGCTGCTTGTGCTGTGATGATTTTATTAGGAATCATCGGCTGGGCGGTGTGGAAAAATCGGCATGTTTTCTTGATGCGGAGAGGCATGATCGCCCCAGAAAAAGCATCACAAAAAGCGCGTGTGGTGATGGGTATGGAGGTATCGCTCGCAAGCCTCCCTGCAGACGTGCCGACTGCGGCATTGCTGCTCTGGCAGCAAGGCAAACACCAAGCAGCGATGGCATTGCTCTACCGCGGCGCGATTTCAAAAGTCATCGAGACTGCCCGGGTGGAGATCCAAGAATCTGATACGGAATGCGATTGCTTGCGGCGCGTGGAAGGTGCTGCGGAAGTGGCGCATGCAGCCTATTTTCGTAGGATCACTGCGGCATGGAGTGCGATGGCGTATGCGGGCCTGAAACCTGCCGATGGCCAGATGCATGCATTTTGCGAACAATGGCCGTTCGATGGGAGGGGGCGGAAATGAGGAAGCCGCTCACCGTCTGCGCGATTGCGATACTCGTGATGAGTTGCGACTACACCGAGAAGGAGCGAGAAATAGGCTTCAAGGGGAAAGCGCGGCTGAATTCATGGCTAGCGGCGGAAAGATTTGCATCAGAGGTGGGTGATTATGAAGTGAATTCGCATGCCTCGTGGTCTGTGCCAAACCCAGATGATGCCGTTTGGTTTTTACCTACCTCAGTTCTTGGCAATGAAAGTTTCACCACCCAAGTAGAGCAGTGGGTGGATGATGGTGGGCACTTGGTGCTTTTGGCAGAGCATGCGGATTCGCAGAGCAATGATTGGTATAAATTCCACGATGCTCCTCGGTATGAGAAAGCGTTGCATCAAATGTTGAGTCGCTTTGAGATGACGTTGAAGGAAGACCTTCCAAGCAAAGCAGACAAAATCGAGCTAGAGGGCGAAGAATTCCTCGTGGATGCCGCAGCAGATTCCTCGGTGGTTTTGGCTGGAGGGGAACCTTCGATTTTCGCCACCACTACGCGGAGTGATGGACGCCTGAGCATTTTGATGGATGGTCGGTTGTTCCGCAATCGATGGATCGGAGACAAAGATCACGCGGGTTTGCTGAACGCGCTCATCAAGATCGCGAGCTTTG
>JAYULG010000139.1:0-15676 GCA_043763755.1 Akkermansiaceae bacterium
GACGATGTGCTGTTTACAGGGCGGACGATCCGAGCCGCGCTTGATGCCCTTTCTGACTACGGGCGCCCGGCCAAAGTAGAACTCGCAGTATTGATAGACCGTGGCCACCGCGAGATGCCGATCCAGCCAGACTACGTAGGCATCCATCTGGACACCTCTCGGCTCGACCATGTATTGGTTTCACTCGAGGGTTGTGATGGCAAGGATCTGGTGCAAGTCATTGCAAAAGAAATATCATGAGTTCACTTCCTCAACGCAAGAAATCTGCTGATGAAATCGCGAAACTCCGCGAGGAAATGGGTATTCCTTCTGCAAACATGGAAATAGAGGAGGTGATTGAATCAGTAGTTGCTGAGCGGATAACTCTCTCAGAAGCAACGCTTGAGCGACCTGTAGAGTTACCCTTTACCCTTCCGCTGCCGGCTTCTGAAATACCATTTCCGATAGCTTCTATAAGTAATTCTCGCCCGGTTCGCTCGCTGAAGCGCTCGGAGCGCGGCACCGCAGATTTGCAAATTGTGCCGGAAGCTGTGGACCTCAGTCCTGTTCACTTACCCGAAACAGGAAGAGTTGTGAAGTCTCTGCGCAAGTCTGAGCAAATACCTATCTTTGCGCCAGAAAACTACACTCCGCCTGTAAATTCTAAATTACCCGTTCATCGGCACAATGGGCATGAACTTGATAGAATCCGCCGCCAAGGTGCGATCCAACAAATGCAGGCGGCAGGTGCTGATCCCCAGCTTCAGATCGCGCATTTAGCGATTGTTATTGCAGGTTATCTATTTGCGATAGCGGCACCTTTTGGCATCTATTTCTATAATATACAATTGGCCCTCACCGCGAGTGCACTAGCTATCGCAACATTAATTGCAGGATTTATCTTGCTCAAGAAACCAATGTCTCGGCACCACGCTGCATTTCTTGCAGTGATTATATTGTTTGTAATTGTTTTTGGCGCTCTCCACTATTTTCCCTAGTTCAAGTATGGCACGTAAAGACTTACTCGATATTGCTTCTCTCTCCCGAGAAGAAATTGAACATCTCCTTGATCAAGCGATCCCTTTCAAAGATCTCTTTACTCGCTCGGTAAAGAAGGTGCCAGCGCTCAAAGGAAAATCCGTTCTCACACTCTTTTACGAACCAAGCACTCGCACCTATTCGTCATTCGAGGTGGCTGCAAAACGCTTATCTGCAGATGTTACAAACTTCGATGTTGCTCATTCATCGATTACCAAAGGCGAATCCGTAAGAGAAACCGTGGAGACTCTACAGGCCATGCGCACGGATTACATCATTGTCCGCCACGGCAGATCTGGCCTTCCTGCAATGATTGCCCGCCAGACGAAAGCCTCGGTCATCAATGCGGGCGATGGTTCTCATGCCCATCCCACTCAGGCGTTGTTAGATGCATTTACCATCAAAGAAAAATTCCCAGATCCCAGTGGGAAGCGAGTGCTCATCATTGGAGATATACTCCACTCGCGGGTGGCACGTTCCACGAGCACGATTTTGAAAAAACTTGGTGTCAATGTCGCCTATCTTGGGCCAGGATCGCTGGTGCCAAAGATAGGCCCTGAGAGCATCCAGCGCTTCACAGACTACAATGAGGCGCTGGCATGGCAGCCAGATTTTGTTTATCTACTAAGAGTGCAAATGGAGCGTCAGGATGCGCAGTTTTTCCCAAGCTTGCGTGAGTATCATCGGCTTTACGGTGTGACGGAAGCGCGTCTCGCTGAGATCCGCAAACGCGGCCTTTATCTAATGCACCCTGGCCCAGTAAATCGCGGTGTGGAGCTATGTGATGCCGTGATGGATTACGAAAGAAGCCTCATCAATGACCAAGTAGAAAATGGGATCGCGGTGCGGATGGCAGTCCTCTACTGGCTGAAACCACAGATATAAAAGTATATCTAAATCCTTTTTCTTGTCAGTCTTTGTGATCCCCACACTGCGAGAAAAGTAACGATGAGTAAAAGCGTACTCAACGCATTGATCACAGGAAACTCGCGGCTCTTTTTAATCATACTATAAATCACCACTGGCAGCGTATCAGAGCTTGGGCCTTTGACAAAAAAAGTGACCACGAAATCATCGATCGAAAGCGTGAATGCCAATAGCCCGCCGGCGAGGATACCGGGTGCCACGAGTGGAAAGATGATCTTCCAAAATGCCTGAAAACGGTTTGCTCCAAGGTCACGGGCGGCATCTACGATTTGGAAATCGAAATCTTGTAACCTCGCTAATACAACCAAAGTCACATAACTGATACAGAAGGTGATGTGTGCAATGGTGACAGTGAGCATTCCCAACGTTTGCCCCATCGCGACGAACAGAAGCAACAGACTCATGCCCATCAAGATTTCCGGGAGGACGAGTGGGATGGTAATCAAAAGATGGTGCGCAGACTGAAGCTTGGATTTGTAACGTTGGAGGGCAAAGGCAGCACTGGTGCCGAGGAGCATCGCCGTGATGCTGGCGATGGCGGCAATCTGCAATGAGTTCCCAAGGGCTGCCCACAAATCATCTCGCTCAAGCAATCGCTCATACCATTTCAGAGTGAACCCTTGCCAACTTGTGCCGAAGCGCGAGGGATTGAAAGAGTTGAGAACTAACACCCCGATGGGTAAATAGAAAAACGCCAAGACCAACAAAGTGGTGACCATCGGAATCTTACTACTTTTCATAACTTTGAAACTTCTGCCATGAGCGTGCAGGTAATCTGCCACTCAGGGCAATCTCAATTCACAAGATCCTGTGGAGATTTAGCGGGACTTGGGAATTGGCATAAACGTTTTCTGTTATATCATTCCGGTGCTGCGAAAACTTTTAGATTCATGACTACTCTCACCGCTCCTGCCACCCCAAGTGCGATCCTGTCATTCGACTTCGATGGCACGCTGCATCACCCGGCCCAGGTGCCGCCAGTGCCGACTGCATTTTTTGTAAAAATCCGTGAGCTGCGCGACACTCACGCCATTATTTGGGGGATCAATACTGGCCGATCAATGGCGCAAATGGTGGATGGCTTTCGCGAGAGTAGCTTCCCTTTTCTGCCAGATTGGGTGATAGGCCGCGAACGCGAAGTTTACTTTTCTAACAGTTTTGGACGTTGGGTCCCGGACGCTAGGTGGAACGTGCGCTGCGAGAAAGAAATCCACGGGCTATTCAAGCGGTCAAAAAAACTCCTCGCCCGCATCCGGCGCGATGTCGAGGAACACACGGGTGCGCAGTGGATGGAAATGGATGGGGAACCTGCGGGCATTATTTCGCGCACCGTCGAAGAAATGGAATGGATCGTGGAGCACATCACCCCGATCATCCAAATAGAGCCGCATTTTTCATGGCAGCGGAATTCTATTTACCTGCGCTTCGGCCATCGGGATTTTCAAAAAGGTAGTAGCCTCTGCCACGTGGCAGATCACTATCAACTTCCGATAGAGCAGCGTTTCGCTATTGGGGATAGTCATAACGACCTTGAAATGCTCGATCCGTCCTGCGCTGGAATGACCGCCTGCCCTTCAAATGCCGTGCCCGATGTGAAACAAAAAATCCGCGAGCAAGCTGGCTACCTTGCTGCTCACCCATGCGGCGATGGTGCTGTGGAGGCGTTGATTCACTACTTTGGATGAGCCGCACTTAATAGATAGATTTTTTCCACCAGAAGCATACAAATAAATGTATATCTCAAGTTTGTTTCACTCGTTTTGCTGCCTTGAGCATGCCGCAGCCAGCCGCCACATCGATGCCCCGACGTTGGCGGAAAGTGCAGGGGAATCCTGTAGCGATCAGAATTTCCTGAAACGCCTTACCACTGCCGCTTTCCTTTCCTGCGAATCCATTCGTGGGATTGAGCGGGATAAGATTGATGTGTGCATTCATGCCGCGAAGCAAATCTGCAAGGCGATGAGCAGTCTCTGGCGAATCGTTTTTCCCAGCAATCAACGTCCACTCGAAGAAGATCCGGCGGCCAGTCTGCTCGCCATACTTGCGGCACGCAGCGATGAGTGTGGCGAGTGACCAACGCTTGCTAGCAGGGACCAGCGCCGCTCTTTCTTCCTCTGTGGAGCCGTGAAGGCTGACGGCCAAGCGATAGGGTTGCGCCTCTTCAGCCAGTCGCAAGATACCCGGGACAACACCCACCGTGCTGATCGAAATTTTCGTAGGGCCGATTCCAATTCCACTCCGATCTGAGATCGAATGCAGCGCTTGGATCACCGCATCGTAGTTATGCAGTGGCTCGCCCATTCCCATCAGCACCATGTTGCGCAGTCGTTTAGTTGGAGCGATTTTTCTCAAAATCCGGCGGGCATGCAGCACTTGGGCCACGATCTCGCCCGGCCTCAGATGGCGGACAAAACCCATCTGGCCCGTTGCACAAAATACACATCCCATCGCGCAGCCCGCTTGGGTGCTCACACACACGGTGTAGCGGCCATCATAGCCCATCAATACGGTCTCGATGGTTTGACCATCTCGCAAACGCAGAAGAAATTTCCGAGTGAGTCCATCGCTACTATGGATTTCGTCCATCATTTCTGGCGCATCGAGGAAATATCTTTTTCCCTCACCCACGGCGTTTTCCACCCAGCGCTGAAGCGGCGGTAGAAAACAACAATGGGTGAGGTTTAGGAGGCCATCACGATGAACGACCCGCCAAAGTGGTTTCGCATGGTGGGCGATCACGCCATCCCGTGCTAATACTTCGACAAGCGCCGCATAGCTCAGATCATGCAAGGACTGTGGAGAAAGATCGGTCACTGGCTGGAGAAAAGCCCGTGATGAAGAAGCCGTCAAGCGATGGGAATGCCCGGACAGTGTGGTGGATTTCTCAGGGAATGAATTTTTTGCACAAATGCTCTTCCCACAAGACTGCTGAGCGCTATACACATCGCATCGCCGTGTTTACCTTTCCCATTTGCTTGGGTTGGGAAATTTCACACGCATCCAAGTGCGGAATTCTGGGTTGTCTACCCATTGATCATCTAGGTTCAGCCAGCGCATTTTTGAGTCATCGCGAGATTGGAAGTCTGCTTTATCATCACATGGGCGCCCTGCACTACCCAGCAAGCCATGGTATGCCAATTCAAATGGAAACTTATACCACACGCCAAAGTGATCGAATGTTTTCCTCGCATGTTCTCGGTGAAACAGACCAGGTGTATGAGTGGAAAAATCTAGCACAGGATCCACACCATTTTCATGATAAAGCCTGCCAGTGATGTGACCACGCGCTCGTTGCCAGAGATTTTTTTGCTGAAGCATCGCGGGCAGACTCGGGACTAAATTAGAAAAACGGACGGGTGTTTCTAATATCTTTTCACTAGTCTGCTTAAGAAACAAAATATCATCACTCATCCATAGGACCTTCCGCGCTTTACTAAAGGCTCTGAGACCCACTTGAGGATACGATGGCTCAAGTTGGAAAACATCCTCATTAAGCCATTCCGGGCATGCGGTGCCATAAACAATAAGCGGCCAGTCAGGTTCAAAATACGATTCGATCGAGCGCAACGCAAAGCGCAAGGCTTCGGCTTTCCAGACATCTGTCTCGAGATGATAGGGAATTGCAATCAGGTTCTCTTGCTCAGGTTCAGCGGGCCACGGCTTAATAGTGACCGGGGGCCGGGCCAGCGGGAGGTATCCCGCCATTTGTAGAGTTGTTAGTTCTTGCCCCGGATCGATTCCCGCGCAGTGATAGAACCAAGCGACACTGGATGATGCCTCAGCAAGGCGGTTCCATTCTGGTGCTAGAGCATGAAGATTGATTTTTTGATCAGCGGTGGAACGCAGCAACCATAGATTAAAATAATACTCTTCAGGGACGTTCGGTAGCACCATTTCTTCAGTATAAGTGAGCCACTTCTCTGCGGTTGCCCTGTCGAGCAGCCAAACACCTCCATCTCTATATCGATAATTATACAAAACTTCATAGGTAAAGGTTTGATTGACCCAAGTCTCCCAAAGACTCCGTCTGGGATGCTGCATGGGCAACGGTGTGGCCCAGATTCCTAAGGCGAGATCTTCTTGTAGAGGACTTTGGGCGAGTGGATGGATCATCACTCGCGGACTCAGATAGAGCAACCAGTCTGCATTGCATCTCAGAAAACGTAATAAGCACGTGTGGATCGTTGCCCGGGAGAAAGCGGCGGATTCTTTTTTCTTGATGATTTTCAATTCCACGTTGTTTCGCAGCGCCCATGCCTTTTGATGCGGGTGGATGGTGCGAAGCCAAGCTGGATCTCCCTCATAAGCAGTAACGCAGAGGAGCCTTAGGGCGTTTGAAGAATGGCTTGTGAGGGGCAGGCGCAGGGCATGTGGATTCGTATTGGCCTGAAAATCGCTTGTGAGCGTGAGTGTTTCATTCGTAAACTCTGCGGGGTTTTCGAGTGTAGAGTTTTCCAGTGTAGAGGCTTGATCGTTGGTGGGTAGTTGAGTCATCTCCAAGGGCGATACTGGTGTCTAACGAGTCTCTTCGCGGTAGTCTCATGGGTCAAAACTCACTCCGACAGCTCAAATTTTGATTTTTCTCTTGAGTATTGATTAGGAAGACCTTACGCAAACGCACCATGAAAACAAAAACACTGATCGCTTTAGCAAGCTCAATGACCGCCACAGCCTTCGCAGGCACCGCCACGGAAACGATGGCACCAGCTCCGGCTCCTGCCCCTAGCCCCTCACTCGGTGGGTGGTTCATCGGTGGATCCTACGGGCAACTCGACGCAGGCAACAATCTTGCCGATTTCTTTGGATCAGTTCTGAGTGAGGATGAAGACTTTGACGCCGTTGGTGTGAGTGATTTCGATTTTGACATGTATTCCCTCCATGTGGGTTATGACTACGGGAATCAACTTATGGGTTGCGATGTTTCAGCATATCTCGAGGTGGGCTATCTAACGGGAGATGCCAGTGCCACGGCATTGTTTTTTGATTCGTTTGGACCATTCACAAGTAGTTTTGAAACGGAACTGGATATCATTCCAGTGACCCTCAACTTCAAACTCGAGCGCAATATCGTTGGCGGTCTCGGCATTTATGGAAGCGCAGGTCTTGGTTACGCCTTCTCTGACATTGAGACATTCGGAGAATCAGAAAGAGACGGCGGCTTCTACGCTCAGGCTTCTGCGGGCTTGGTTTACAACATCACAGATAGTTTTGAGACCTATGCGGGTGCTCGTTGGCTGTATCTGGAAAGCGTCGGCCTTGGTGATGTCAATGACCTTGAACTCGACAATGAGTTCGCATGGGAAGTCGGACTTCGCTACAACTTCTAAGTTGGGAAATTACGAAATATAGGGGCTTCAGGCCACTAACTTAATTTTGGCCCTCTTCGCGCGAAGAGGGCCTTTTTTTTGAATCGATGCGCTCGTGAGTTTTTCATTTGCGAGCAGCATCATTTAATCCATCGTCTGGTTACCATGCAACCTCTTTGCCAATACGTATCGATTCACCCCACGTTCAGGGCCCACGCTGGGCGTGTTGAGGAAATCCACCAGTTGTTAGAAAAATTCGTAGCGGCGACTCAGTCTGAACCGTTGTGTCTGTTTTATGAGTTTAGCCTAAACAATGACATTATATTTTGCCGCGAAGGATACCTCGGTGCGGTGGGAGTTTTGGCCCATCTTGAAAACGTGGGTGAGCTACTTGGGGAAATGCTGAAGATGACGGACTTGGTTCGTCTTGAGTTTCATGGGCCCGCTGCAGAGCTTGATCAACTCCGTGGTCCACTTGCCCACCTCAATGCGGATTATTTCGTTCTTAAATGTGGCATCGGCCATTGAGCGAGGTTTTGCTACGTTATTGCCATCCACAGCAAGCCGCTTAAAGCGCAGAGGCCGATGACTCGGATGGGGCCAAATCTAAAACGGTGCAGAGCGAAAAACGCAGTAACTGCCATTACAGCTATGAAAGGATCGAAGGCGAAAGTCGGCTCTGGCCAAAGGGCGTGAGCAGCGAAAAGCACTCCTAGATTAAGAATCACTCCGACGACTGCCGCCGTTATGGCTGTGAGGGCGGCCCCGAGGCGCGGTTGTGTAGCTAGCTTTTCCACGTGGGGTGCACCAAGAAAAACAAATAGGAAACACGGGACGAATGTGGCCCATGTGGTTATCAACGCTCCGATGATAGCAGAGGTGAGAGGAGTAAGTGTATCGGGATGCTGCCAGCCACCTACAAAACCTACGAATTGCAAGACCATGATCAATGGACCCGGCGTCGTCTCGGCGAGGCCGAGTCCAGCCATCATTTGCGGCTGGGAGAGCCACCCATAGTTTTCCACTGCTTGCTGCGCGACGTATGGCAATACAGCGTATGCGCCACCGAATGTGACCATCGCTGCCTTACTGAAAAAGATTCCTTGGGCAAATGGCGTGCTGTTCCACCCCAACCATAGACCGAGAATCAGTATGGGAAGCCACCAGAGTGTGAGACAGATACCCGTCACCTTGGCAGCGCGCCTCCAAGTGGGCGTTGGCGCGGCAGGAAGCACAATGCAGTCATTTTCGCTGGCGGCGGCTGATCCATGACCATTGCTATCGGGAAATTGTAAAGGAGTCATTCTTTTTCCCAGCCAGCCAATGATCCCGGCAGAAATAATGATGATTACGAATGATATGTTAAAGATATAGATGGCGATGAAGGATGCTATAGCTATCGCCCAGAGCGTGGGACTGCGGAGTGCTTTCTTACCAATACGCAGGATGGCCTCCGCTACCATGGCAATCACGGCGGCCAGCAATCCATAGAATATCGCTGCTAACCATGGTAAATGCCCACCAGCCATGTATAGCCAGCTGAGCCCTAACAGAATAAAGACGGAGGGCAGCACAAATAACACACCAGCGGCCACGCCACCGCGCCAGCCGTGCAGGCGCCAACCGAGGTAAGTGACGAGCTGCTGCGCCTCAGGCCCTGGCAGTAACATGCAGAAATTCAACGCGTGCAGGAAATGGTTTTCTGAAATCCAGCGCCGCTTTTCCACTAGCTCTTTGTGCATGATCGCGATCTGCCCCGCTGGCCCGCCGAAGCTGATGCAGCCGAGCTTGAACCAATATTTTACTGCATCCAAGAACGTTGGAAACAATGGCGGAGCAGGATTTCCCATGGTTTATTTGAGCATTTAGTCAGTCGATTGATGCGCAATGAAATTATACTTTATTAGACCGAGCTTCTAATAGCTTATCCACATATTTTGCGAACATATCTACTTCCAAATTCATCATTTGGCTGACCGCTGCGGCTTGCAGATGAGTGTGTGCCCAAGTGTAAGGAGTAATCCAAAAGATCGCGCTATCAGAGGTAAGTTCTGCGATTGTGAGTGATATCCCATCAAGTGTGATTGACCCTTTTTCAAGGCATAGACGGTGAATTTCGAGTGGTAATGAAATTTCTATTACGTGATCTTGGCCGCGCTGTTCTATACTTTTTAGAATGCCTGTTGCATCGATATGGCCTTGCACGAAGTGACCACCAAAGCGGTCCCCAACCATCATTGCACGCTCAAGATTAACGAGTGTATTCACTTTTAAAGTCCCTAGGGAGGTGACCTCTAGCGTCTGGGTGAGCAGATCAAACGTCGTGGATGAGTCTGCCAAAGTTGCGACCGTGAGGCAGCAGCCGTTGACCGCTATAGAGTCGCCCAAAGCGAGTTCCGAGGCAAAGGGAACTTCTAATACAAGGCTAGCCTGTTCACCTTTAAGATTGAACTCGAGGACCGTGCCTGTGGCTTCTACTAGACCAGTGAACATTGCAGTAATTAGGGATTGGCAAGTGGAGCTACTAGAGCAGGAATTTTCTCATCAAGGGTGAACATTTTTTCAATGCCCCGGTCCGGGAAAAGCATCATGCAAGCGCAGACGATGAGGGTAGGAATGATTGCACCCATCGCAAGCTTTACCGGGGAGACTCCAGCGCCGAAGAAGCGGCTAAGCAAGGCTTGGCCCGCAGGGTTTGGCGCATTGGCGATGACGGTAAGCCCACCACCCGAGACGGCCCCAGCAAGGACAGCGTATTTCAAATGAGGCGAGAGTCCCTCCACCTGACTGGCGAGAAAGGTGATGGCAGCATTGTCATTGAACGAGGTGAGGATCGTAGCGCCAATAAAGAGTGGCCACTCGGTGAGGCTAGAAATGATGGGAGCCAGCCACCAACCTTGGAGTCCACCGTGGATAACAAGGCCAGCGAGGAAGAATCCGACGAAGATAGGGCCACGGAGGTTCACCTCGCTTTGGTGATGGCGAGTGGCTTGCGAGAAGGCTAGGAAAAACAAAAATCCGCCGATAAAGAAAGGCGGGTAGTGCGCAAAGGCCACGGTCCACGCCATGAAGGCAAGGTGAGTGAGAGTGACAAACAAAGGAATGCTGCGTTCTTGGGATATCAAATCGCCCTTGCCATCTCCATCGTGGTCTGCCGCACGAGTTGCGAGCTCCGCGAGTTCTTGGCGAAAAAAGTAATAGTATAGGGCACTTGAAATGATAATGGAAATGATCGCTTTATCACCATAGTGTGTAAACATTTCCGGCGTGGTAAGATCCCACTTTTGCGCAACCATGAGCACGGGTGGCGCGGCGAAATTTGTAAGAACTCCACCTACGGAGATATTGACGAATAGCAGGCCAAGCGTGGCATAGGCAAAGCGGGGTGAGGGGTTCAGTTTGTAAAACTTTTTTGCCAATAGCATTGCGGCGATGGTCATGGCGCCCGGCTCGGTGATAAAAGAACCGAGCAGCGGTGCCACGATCATGAGGGACAACCACCACGCTCCTGGTGTCTGCTTGCCAATTCGGGCAAATACACTCAAGCAAGCTTCTGC
Organism: Akkermansiaceae bacterium; assembly: GCA_043763755.1. Classification (GTDB taxonomy): domain Bacteria; phylum Verrucomicrobiota; class Verrucomicrobiia; order Verrucomicrobiales; family Akkermansiaceae; genus Luteolibacter. The sequence continues at coordinate 10,808 of JAYULG010000139.1, forward strand.
AAAGCGCAAAATGGGCCGCGTGGAGGCGAGGGCCATGATGATGACGACGAATAAGGGTTCGGTGAAATTCACTCCCATCATATAGGATTTCACGGTTTCTAAATCGTAAAAGTATAACATTGCCCCAAGTAAAACAATCACCCAGATTCCAAAGATCGCTTCGACTTCACCCAAGAAATGAAGCACCGTCGCCTTAAAGCTTACAATGCCTACGTCTTGATGGCCGTGGAAGCGATGGTCATGACGGTGTTGGACCTGATGCGCATACTTCGTGATCGGCACTGCCACGAAGGTATGAATGATGGCGATTACGAATATGATGGAGGCGACGAGCAGGAATGGCTGCTGGGCTGCGCGAAAAGCAAGCCGTGCGCCGATGCCTTGCAACGCGTTTGCCTTTTCGAGTGCGGGAAATTTCGCGGCTTCCGTGACGAATTCAGGGGCTATTTCGGCCGTCGAGGCTGCGTTCAGGCCGTGAGGTAGGAGCAAAAATAGGGCAAGCAGAACCAAAAGTGACTTCATTGTACAGCAGCGCATAGGCCTCCGCTTATATGGAGCTGCCCAGCCATGGACAAGGCAAACCGAATGATGATTGCGTTGAGGAGCTTTAAGCGTCTGCTACGAGAGCGCCCGATAATGCTACTTTGGGAGTTATATCGAATTGAAAACATATCTCTGGGTGCATCGCGCCCAACAGGCTACCCACCACCGCGCCGCGGTGGCAATTATCTCCGCCGACCATGGCGTTGGCGGTGATGCCTGCGGCAAAATCATCATGATATTTCCATGCGAGATAAAGTGAGGCAGGCATTGCTTCTGCGATGTAGCAGGCGGGGCTGAAGCGGCTGCCGATGACATGTTCGTCTGGTTGATCTGGCCATGATTCCGCCTTGTTGCCTGAGATCCAATCGCCCGCCTCGCGCCGCATGATTTCACGTAGCGCCTCGCCTTGCGTGATTCCCCAGAGCAAGCGCACGAGCGTATCCGCAGCGCGTAGGACATTGGCATGGGCATGGGTGAGGCCGACGTGCTCTTTGACAATGCGCCGGAGTTCTTCTCTTTCCGTGCCTTCCAGCGCGGCGCAGAGGGCTGGCACCGTTGCAAGGCCGCCGATGTGTTCATCGCTGATGCCGCATTTCCGCAGTGCCTTTCCCTCTGCATAGCGAGTGAAAAATGCGCGATGGTATTCCTCCACGTAGGTATCGCGGTGCCAACCCGGCTCAAGCATGCAGGCGATGTAAAGTTCAAGCCATTCATCCGCATCGTAGCCGCCGTTTTTCAAGACTTGTTGGTAGAGAGCAGTGGCAAGCTGGTAGTTCAGAGTGTTTTCCCCGGCTTTGAGAAACTGATGGTAGTGGATGTCTCGCTGGCCCCAATAGGCGGCTTGCTCGCGGAGAATATCGCCCTTTTCGTTGGGCGGGGTGTAGCTGGACCGCCACAAGATGCTGCCCGGGTGAGGATGGCGGGGAGCCATGAAGTGATCGACCGTGCCATAGTCCCGAATGAGAGCTGCGCGGTCATAATACCAATGCACGGGCATCGCGAGGGCATCTGCGGTGAGCGATCCTTGATAAGCGGCTTTCCATACATCCATGCCTTGGCCGATAGACGAGGAAAGATCCGGTGCAACTCGGGAAATTCACACGCCCACGGCCCTGGTGTGCAGGTGTTCCGCTGCGTGGAAGATATCTTCTCGGTAAATTCGGGATAATGAACCACAAGTGACTTCGGGTAGAATGCCGATATTGCGAAGGCCTGCGAGGACCCACGAGGCTTTCTCGACAGTTGGACAATTGACCATTTCACCATGGAAAATGTGGAAGTTCTTCGCCGGTTGTTGGCTCACACCTGTCATGAAAAATTCACCTAAACTATTGCGGAGCACATCGGGCGAGGCATCCGTGTACTTCGGCATCGCGAGAATGGAGATCAAGGTCTCGCGAAATTCCAAGTCTTGGCATAAGTGGCAGGCTTCTAGTAGCGCAGCCACGAGCTGGATGGATTCTTCTTTCCGCTCGCGCAAAAATCTCCCCGCAAGCAGTAGCACTTTTTCTGGATGGCCGTGTGAAAGCTCAGCAGAGGTGGCCGGGCACCAGCCTGTGCCGGCGAGGATGGCCTCAGAGTTCCACGGCTCGCCCACGCAGTAGCCATCGATGTGCCCCGCCTTGAGGTGCCGTGGCATCAGCGGCGGAGGTAGGAAAATGATCTCCACTTCCGGTGAGACCACGCCATGCCGCCGCAGCCACTGATAGAGTAGGATGTGGTGGGATGAAAAACGATGGGTGGCCGCTAGTGTGAATGGCCGGTCTTTTTTCCATGAGCGCTGCAGGTATGTCTTCAAGCGCTCGCCCGTGCCGATATCTGAGGGTTTGATTTCTGATGAAAGAGTGATCGCATTCCCATGCAGATTCAGAATGAGTGGGACGGCCACCTCGCACTTGAGATCGCCCAAGCCCATGCCTAGGGCGAAGGCGATGCCTGAAATGGATTGCGCACAATCGAGGTCGCCATAGAAAATTTTATCCCGCACGCTGGCCCAGCCGAGTTCGCGAGTGGCGATGACTTGCAGACCGTAGTTTTTAAAGATCCCTTGCTCAATGGCCACGGCGATGGGCGCACAATCACTCAGGGGCACGAATCCAAGGCGGATCGGGGTTCTTTTTCCTGAGCTTTCGATTCCTCCCATTGGCTGCGAGAAAGCGCGTTTAGTGCCAAATGTGAGGTTTTGGCATGTGCGCTGCTCATTTAGAATGACGTTACTCATGAACCATTTTCATCACCATGGACTGGGTTCCTGATCTCAGGCAGCTCCGGGCCTTCGTGGCAGTGGTGGAGGAGGGGAGCTTCACGCTCGCTGCTCGCCGGATCTTCGTTACGCAGTCTGCCGTGAGCCACTCGATGAGGATTCTCGAGGAGCAGCTCAACTGCAAATTGCTCGAACGCTCAGGGAAACAAATTTCTGCCACAGACGAGGGTGAGCTACTCCTCAAACGGTGCAAGCGAGTGCTTTATGAGCTGGATCAAACGACGCGTGATCTCGATAATCTGAGGCGCTGGGGACAGACGCGAGTGAGGATCGGTGCGCCGCATAGCCTATGCCATGTTCTCATTCCATCAGTGCTCCGTGAGTTTCGCGATTGCTTTCCGCGGTGCGAGCCTGTGATCGAGGCGGGAGATACCACGGTTTTGTTAGATCGCTTAGCGGGTGCGGATTTGGATCTTGTGGTGGGCTTGAAACCTAGGGGACGCACGGACGAGGGTTACCGCCAGTTGTTTGGGGATCGGCTGACGTTTGTGGTTTCGCCCTTTCATCCTTGGGCGCTTGATCCGGCATCGGTGTTGCAGACTTTGCGAGATCATCAATTTATCATTTACGCAAAAGCCACCGAGACTCACCGCCTCATCGAGGAGTGGCTGGAGTCCAAGGTGGGGCGTGGCAAGAATCCAATCGTGCTGGGAGACATGCAGGCGATCAAAGAGATGGCAAAGCTAGGCATTGGCGTGGGCATCGTGGCGCCTTGGGTAGCCAGCCGGGAAATCGAAGAAGGCAGCCTCGTGATGGTGGAAATCAGTGAGCCAAACATCATGCGTGAGTGGGGAGTCTTCCACTCGCCCAAACGTGCGCCGAGCCTCGTGGAGGAGGCATTCATCGGCCTTTGCGAAATGGCTTTTGCGGTGCTGCCCACTCATGCGAGTGAGGCGGTGAATTGAGAAAATTTCCTCCTTATTGCAAGCCCAGCACTTTCGGCGGGCTCGCGTTTCCGAAGCGATCAAACGCGGTGATGGCGATGGCTTCGGCGCGCGGAAGGGTGAGGCCTCCAGCGCGTGCAGGAGAAATTTTCAACGTGCGCCATGTGCCATTGATGCGTGCTTGAATGGCGATTTTCGAGGTGTCTTGCCCGGCCTCCCATTTCACTTGGGTGTTGCTGCCGTTCACTGCGGCACTCACGCCGGGGGCGGCGGGGGCCTTGTTGCTGAGCCATGGCATGGGCGGGACGGCAGATGGCTGGGTGTAGGTGTCCGCGAGTTTTGTGGCGATTCCACCTTGGTTTTTCATCAGGCTTTTGACGCTCCAGTGGATGTGACCATTCCAGTTTTTGCCAATTTTTCGGCTCAGGTCTATCTGGTTGGTGATTTCAGAAGCGGGGCGGCCCGGATCCTCGGAAGAACTCACCCGTGAGGTGGCGATGCCGGGCCAGACCGGGCGTGCCCCTTGTTGGCGCCACCAGTTCAGCAGGGTGGGGAAGCTTTGTTTTTGCGGGGAAATTCGCCAGTAGAGCTGCGGCGCGAGGTAATCCACCCAGCCGTTTTTGAGCCATTTCCGCGAGTCACCGGCGAGTTGCTCATAGCTATCGATGCCTGCCTCGATCCCTCCCGGCACACCGGGGCGCCAAATGCCAAATGGGCTGATCCCCACGCGCACCCATGGTTTCTGCCGCTTCACTGCCGAGTAGAGATTGCTTACGAATCCATCGACGTATGCGCGTCGCTGGGCCGGGCTTTTGCCATCTGGGAAGCGCAGATCTCCAGCAGGGTAGGGGTAGAAATAATCGTCCAAATGCACGCCATCCACATCGTAGCGGCGGACCACATCGAGGATCACATTGAGGGCGCGGGCACGGGTATCAGGGGCCGCGGGATCGCACCATGTCATATTGCCAAAGCGCTTGGTAATGTGGGGTGCCACGCGCGTGACGTGGTTGTTTGCGACTTGCTGTGAGTTGTTAGAAAGTGCGCGAAATGGATTGAACCACGCATGCACTTCTATGCCACGGGCATGCGCTTCTTTGATGCAAAAAGCAAGCGGATCATAGCCGGGGGAAGCGCCCATGGTGCCTGTGAGCGATGAGGTCCATGGCTCGATGGCTG
>JAYULG010000140.1:0-1197 GCA_043763755.1 Akkermansiaceae bacterium
GACTCCCCTACCATGCAAAATCGGGACATCATGTCTAGCCAAAAAGCTGAAATCTCGCGATGGTGGGAATCACATGTCTTCCTGCCAATCGCCCTGCAACCACTCCGCCATCGTAAAAATGGTACTTGGAGTGCGGCTTTGAATTCGCGAAGGTCCTGTTAAACGATGGCCTCTCAAGCGACACACAAGCACCTGTTTTACATGGAAATGGCGAAACTGCTTGAGGCGGGATTCGGCATCAGGGAGGCGGCCAAGGTTTTGTTAGACAGCAAACTCCCGCCCGTGCAGGCGAAGCTGTTAGGAGATCTCAAGCGCGGGCTGGAGGCTGGGCAGACGATCGCAGAGGCATTCGCACAGGATCGCAAAATGGTATCTGAGCTTGAGCGCAGCATCCTAAGTGCTGGGGAGCGCAGTGGTAAACTAGCACCCGCATTTCAACATCTAGCAGATTACTTTGGAATGCTCGCCTCAGTGCGACGGGAAATGGTGTTGGCAATGGTGTATCCACTCATCGTGCTGCATCTCGGCATCTTTATCGGGGTTGTGCCTACTGCGATGATGAAGGGTGATAAAAGTTTTGCGGAAATCCTTGTCCAGTTATGGCTTACGTTTGCGGCATTTTATGCAATCGGCGCGATTGTTGTTTTTGTGTTGGTGGGAGTATTTCGCTCAGCGGCGAGCCATCTTGCTCTAGATTCAGCGCTCCACCGCGTCCCCTTTCTCGGCAAGGCACGGCTGCACATGGCGATGGCCCGTTTCTGTAAAGTTTATCACTCGTGCCTGCTCGCCGGGATTCCTATGAGTGAAACCGTAGCCGTTTCCTCTGCAGCATCCCATAGCGCGATGCTTCGCAAGGCGGGCAAGAGCCTCGAACAGGGTGCAAAAACGGGGGACGCACTCGGGCCCCAATTTATCGCGCAAACCGCGTTTCCCGAAACCTTCGCCCGATCTTACCTGACTGGTGAGGAGGCAGGAACTCTCGATAAAGACTTAGAACGCTGGGCTAAATTTTACCAAGCCGAGGCAGAGGCCAGCGCAAAAATCCTCGCCGCAGTGGTGCCCAAGGTGTTGTATTTTTTCATCCTCGGCTACGTGGCATGGAAGATTATCAGCTTTTTCAACGGTTACTACAGCGGAATGTTAGAGATGATGGAGTGAAAAACCCGCTATCACCTAGGCGCCGCATATCAAGGCTCA
>JAYULG010000141.1:0-4175 GCA_043763755.1 Akkermansiaceae bacterium
GCTGGTATCTTGGAATTCATCTAACAACCAATGATCGTATCGTGCATCCAGCCGGAAATCCACGGCTTGCCGCAGCAGCCGCGCGTCCTCACTACTCACCCACTGTCCCATCAGCTCCTTGAGATCATCAAATCCCAGTAAACCTTTCCGCCGCAGATCCCGCTCACACAGCGCATCATACACGGCCACCACCTCGCGCACCGCCCGAGTCCGGGCCAGCGCCGCGGCCATTTCACAATGGGCCGCGAGCATCACCGCGGCCCGCAGCGCATCTGCCGTAGGGCCAACGATCAGGAATTCTTTGTAAAATTTCACCTGCAGCGGCCCATCTGCCCCAGCGCTATTTAAAATGCTCTCCAATAGTCCCTTCGCACCGCCTAGACTGCCACTCCCGATCCTGTGTTCACCGAGCGCCACCACCATTTTTTCCATGGCATCCGGCTGCCGCTTATCTGTGTAAGTCAGGCCAGCAAGCCCGCGCTGGACTTTTTCTAACAACCCGGCCTTTTGCTTTTCCCAATCGCCCACCTCCACACCCGCCAGCCGACTTGGCCCCCACTCGCAGTTGCGTTTCGCCCGGTAGCGGCCCTGCCATGCTTTTACAAATTGACGCAAACTCTCGCTCACCCCTTGCCCCTCTTTCCCCATCGTCGCCCGCCGGAATGCGTGCAGAAACTCCTCGCCATTCTCGCCTTCCAGCGCATCGCCCAAGATTCCTGCGAGAATTTCATCCGCCGCCGCCTCGGCCCTCGGTCCCTCCAGCAAATCGAACTTCCCGCCCGTGAGCCCGAGTTCATATTGGAATCCGCGCACCACCTTTGAGAAAAAACTATCCATCGTGCCGAGCGTGATTCTCGGTAGCGTCCTCACTACTTTTTCCAATGCAATTTCGAAGTCCGCGTCCGGCTGCCTCAAGTCCCTCCGCAGCTCTGCCGCTTCCACATCATCACTCGCCGCCTTGGCCAATTTCGTCAGCACAGAATCCGCAAACTCGCCTGCCGCCTTCCGCGTAAAGGTAAGCGCCACGATTTTTTCAGGCTCCACACCTTTCGTCACCAAGCCGATCACCCGGTTTCCCAATTGGAAGGTTTTCCCAGATCCAGCCGATGCGAGGATGAGCAAATTCTGCTTCATGATTTCAATCACTGCGGCATCTTGAGCACCACAGTGCTGCTCGCAAACCATGAACTTTAGAAAAAATTCGGACCATTTTTTCTAGGTGAAAATTCCTGTGATTTCCCGGTTGACACCCGCATACCCGCTTACTAGTTTCCCCACCCCTTCGCCCACACCTAGTGGCCCGGAGCACTTTCCATCTAAAGCACATGAAGACGTTTTCTGCCAAGCCTCACGAAGTCGAGCGCAAGTGGTTTGTGATCGACGCCAAGGGCAAAATCCTCGGCCAAGTCGCCGTGGAGGCTGCGCGCCTCCTTCGCGGCAAGCACAAGCCAATTTTTACTTCCCATGTTGATACCGGCGACTTTGTCATCGTCATCAATGCGGATCAAGTCGTGCTCACAGGCACCAAGGAAACCTCGAAAATTTACACCCGTTTCTCTGGCTACGTCGGTGGCCAAAAAGTGGAAACTCCGCGCATCGTTCGCGAGCGCCGCCCTGTGCTCCTTGTCGAGCGCGCCGTCTGGGGAATGCTTCCCAAAACCCGTCTAGGCCGCAACCAATTTGGGAAACTGAACGTTTATGCAGGTGATTCCCACCCGCACGAAGCCCAGCAGCCTACTGCTTTCGCCGTGCGCTAACCTTCCGAAAATCTCACCCATCTCTCAATGACCGCCACCACTACCCAAAGCGCCACTGGCCGCCGCAAAACCGCAGTCGCTCGCGTCTGGATGACCGAAGGCACCGGCCAAATCGTCATCAACACCCGCAGCTTCGAGGAATATCTTCCTACCCTCGAGCTTCAAAACGCAGTGCTTGCGCCTTTCATGGCCTTGTCTCTTTCCAATAAATTTGACCTCAACGTCGTCGTCAAAGGCGGTGGCAAGCAAGCCCAAGCAATCGCGATCCGCCATGCGATTTCCCGCTCCCTCACCCTCGTGGACCCTGAAAACCGCAAGGTGATCAAGCCACTCGGCTTCCTCACCCGTGATCCACGGATGAAAGAGCGCAAAAAGCCAGGTCAGCCCGGTGCTCGTGCCCGCTTCCAGTTCTCCAAGCGTTAATCCACGATTGGGCAACGCTCATCTTCAAAAAAAAACCGCACCCTCACCGGATTCGGTTTTTTTGCGTCCTCACGGAGGGGTGGACTGCGATCCGCCCGGCCCATGAGATGGCACTGAAACGAGCCTGACCACAAATCATTGGAAATTCCTGCACACAGCGATTCGGAGATCGCCGCTCCTTGGGGACTCTCGCCTGCCTATTATGAACGCCAACCTCCGTTTCACTTCACGCGTTTTCAATCAAACCCAAGTTCGGATAATCCGCCCCGAGGATGGGCTTGAGATTGGGAGTTTTGAGCCATTCCGTGAGCAGGCTGCCGTAAACGCTTCGGAAATCTACGCTGTGTTTTAAATCACCTTCTGCTAAATCGGTCAGGCTCGGGTGAGGACAGTGGACACCGCCTTTTACGGCTGGCCCGGCGAGGAAAAGGCAAGAGGCCTTACCATGATCCGTGCCAGCACTGCCATTTTCAGTCACGCGGCGGCCAAATTCAGAGAAGGTCATCAGCACGACACGCTTGTCATTTCCTTGTTGCTTGAGATCAGCGAAGAAAGATTTTAAAGCGCTATCGAGTTGGCCCAGCAAACGATCATGAGAATTGATCTGTTGATTATGGGTATCGAAGCCGCCGTGGCTGACGTAGTAAACCCGAGTCGGCATTCCACCAGCAATCATACGAGAAACGAGGTTGAGATTTCGTGCGATGGGAGTGCCATCATAGCGCACATCCGTCCGATGTTTGGAGGCAAGTTCGAGGATAGTTTTGGAGCTGACTTGCGCATCCAGCGCCACGCGCTCGAGGAAGGCGAGATTCCCCTCCCCCTTGATCCCACCCACTTTTCCACCTGCGGGCATGGCGATGGAACCGCCGTCGGTGGGTGCGTCAACCTCATCGTCCGTGCTTCCAGGTTGGTTAAGCTCGGCGAAAAATTCCTCGGCTTGGGCTTTCTCACCACCACCGTAGATCCAGCGGTAAAGCTCGGGTGAACTTAGGCACACACCCGGGTTTTTCTCTGCACCGAAACTTTCTGGCTGCGTCTTATTGAAGCTGATGCCCACCGTGGGATCTGCGCCGGGGCAGGCATTATCAAAGTAACGTCCCAGCCAGCCAGTGCCGCTTTTGTTAGATACATCTGCCGTCTCCCAGATAGAGGTGGAAACGAAGTGGGAGCGGTTCGGATTCGGGTAGCCCACACCTTGCACCACACCTAAATTGCCTTCCTGAAACAGGGAACCGAGAAATGGCATGGAGCGATTGAGGCCCACGTAATCATTGAGCTTAATGATATCCTTTTCTTTCTTCGCAAGCCGCGGGCGGGATGAGTGATAGGCATCATCACCAAAAGGCACGAGGGTATTGAGACCGTCATTGCCACCAGCGAGCTGAAGCACGACGAGAATTGTATCATCCTTGCCAGTCGTTGGCTGGATCGCGAGATCTTTGGCTCCCTCGTGGAGCTGGCCAAATGTGCGTTCTATAAACATCGGCACTGTCCACGTGGCAGATGCACCGAGCAGCGTGGAGCGAAGAAAATCACGGCGTGTTTTCATATAGTTGAAAGGTAATTATAATATTTTTTCTACTAACAAAGTTGATAGTATGGAGTGCTAAGAATGAGATGGCATAGTTCACCGATTTCTTTATTGGTAAAGATGACTCCAGTTTTGGCATTCGCGTATTCGATAAATGAGCGTCGGGCATTTTCTGGAAGCTGGCCTTGGAAGAATCGAGAAATGAGCGAATCGACGAGGTTTCCAGCATCACTCCTGAGTTCTCGTGGGGCGATCTTCTCATAGTCAGGGCCATCTTCTCCAGCGCTGCCTTTTGTGAGGTATCCGGCGAGATTGTAACGGGTGAGTAGCGTGTTGGTATTGATCCATGCTTGCCCCCAATCCCAGCCCGCGACGTTTGGCGGCAGAAACAAAATTTGCCCGAGCTGCTGTTGGGCACGAATGGGAAATCCCACAGGCGGCTCGGCAATTTCCAACTGCTT
>JAYULG010000142.1:0-1186 GCA_043763755.1 Akkermansiaceae bacterium
TTTTCAAGAAGGAAGAGCCCGCCTTGGGCTCGGACGCAGTTTCGGTTTTCAACGCCGTGGACAAAGGCGAGCCAATCGATGTCATCCACGTGTCCCTTGTCGCAAGCGCGAACGAAGCGAATTGGCACTACATCGAGACGCTTGCCGCTTTGGTCCCGGAACTTCCCTTTATCCAACAGATATTTGTTTACCAAGCGACGTCGCTTGCCATCGGCCGTCTGCTCGATCTTCTGAACCACGTACCACTCGGGAAACTCCCAGGCAATGACCTCGGGGTTCTTTCCTTTGTATTGCATGGAACTGCGCATGCGCGGCGGACGCATCAAGTCAACTTCCTGAAGGGTGTAACCAAAAAGCTCGTTCAGGTATTGGGCGATTCGTTTGCTGAGACGGTCTTCACGAATGATGTGGTCGGCATAGTCTTCCTCCCGATACACCCAGTGGTCAGGTCCCCCCATGATCACCGCGTTGTCAGGAAGATCCACCATGGATCCGGTCCCGAAGGTAGTGATGAGCTGGCTGCTGCGAAGTTGTTGAATGGCCATGGATCGGTGAAATTAAGGTTTCGGTTGGCGGGGGGCGAGACTCGTGAGTGGCTCGGTGAGCTCCTTCACCTTGAGCTCGGTGTTGGTTTCAACATCGCGCATGGAGCGGTTTGCCCGGAATTTCATAAACTCCGGCTGAAGATTCCCCAGCTCCGGGTCAAGGAAGGCATGCAAGAGAGGCTTTGCGTTTTTACCTTCTTCGTAGAGCTGATACTTGAGGTTCACATTGGGACCGCTTTTGTAGTCTTGAGCGATCAGCCGCCAATCATCCACCAGTGCGCGACAGCGGTTGAGAACGTAGTGATAGAGTTCGTCCCTTGTATCCGTGGACAGGTCGGGTCGGTGCTCCTTGGCGCGCTCCGCGATCAGAATGCAGAACACATCCAAGCTCTTGTTCAAGCTGGCGTCGAGAATCTGGGTCGCGCCCAGGGCCGGAGTCATGGTCTCCAGCGAGTGCCGGATCACGCCCACAAGCGTGGCGGCGAGGGCGCGATCCAATGCTCGTGGTGAATAGGGAGTGACGCTTGTCGCCTCGACGGATCGATAGAAGGACTGGTGGTAAATCTTGAACTGCTCAAAATGGGATCGATCGCGTGGTTTGTGTGGATTGAGCAATGTGACGACCAGTCCCGGGCGTTTGG
>JAYULG010000143.1:0-4142 GCA_043763755.1 Akkermansiaceae bacterium
CTCAGCGATTGAACTCCCTTTGGCTGGTGTCGGGTGAAATTTGCCGGACTTTCCGCAGGCACTGGCCACAATCCGGTTTTGCTTCATTCTTCACTTTACTGTTGCGCGCTTATTTGACATCGTACACCGCTGTCAATTTGTGAGAGTATCGATTTCTAACAAATTGCCGCGATCTGATCGTTTTTTATTACCGTTGGGGTCGTACGGTTTGAGGGTCAATACAATGTGAGGTGGAACGGGAGGTTTCATGTGTGGAGACCTTCCTGCGCCGCCTGCATCGCGGCATGGCTGGGCTTGAGAAAACCGTTTTAACTAAACTTTCGCCACTTCCACCACCACTTCCATCCGGCAGTGGGCAGTGCCGTGGTAGTTGCCTCTCACCGGCGTGACATCATCATAGTCACGGCCGACGGCTACTTTCACGTAGCGCTCGTCTGCGAGTGTGTTGTTGGTGGGATCAAATCCTATCCAGCCTGCGGCGGGTAAATATACTTCGCTCCACGCATGGGAAGCTTGGGCACCGACGAGGGTGTCCTTTGGGCCGTTGTAGAGATACCCGGAGGCATAGCGGGCAGGAATACCCACCGCACGGCAAAGGCCTAGCATGACGTGGGTGAAATCTTGGCAAACCCCACAACGGAGCGCGAAGGCATCTTCGAGGTGGGTGTTTACGTTTGTAGCGCCCGGCTGGTAGCGGAAATTCGTATAAATCCAAGTCATCAGGGCAAATGCTTGATTAAAAATAGACGTGTGTGGCTGTATGACATCCAGCGCTTGGCGCCAGACTTCTGGGTGGCGAGATACCCAGCGGCTTTCTTGGAGGTATTGCCATGTTTGCTCGCGGATGGACGAGTCATTGAGTGCATCGAGCGGTGCGGTTTTGCTGGAGTCCGAGATATCGAGCGGCAGATTGTGGACTTTGATGCGGCTCTCGATTTCCAAGCGGGAATGCGGGCCGGGCAGCTCGAAGTGATGGGTGATGTTTTGAAAGAGGTCGGTAAACCGCTTCACCCGCGTGGCTGGCATCACGCGGATGAGCGCGCTGAGAGTTTTCTGATAGGGGAATGTGCGCGGCTCAAGGTGCAAGACATTCACGCTTTGGCTCACAGAGCTGGCGTAGTGGAAAGTCGTCCGGTGGAGGACTGAAAGTTTCGTGCCTACAATGGGCATGCCGGCCCGTTCAGTTTCACTCACTGTTGTTGTTGCTGTTGTTGCTCGAACTGCCAAGCAGCCGCCGCAGAAAATGAAGGTGGCTTGGCGACTGGAGTGAGCTGGATGCGCTCGGGCATCAGAACGTAGGTTTCAAAAATCTCGCCGCCGATGTGATTGAAGCGGCCTTGCAAGGTGTCCAGATAATCATGCAGGCCGATTTTGAAAACATCCTCGGTGGAGCCAAAGTTCAGATCGGCGAGTAGGCGGCCAGACTCGCGCTCAGCTTCATTAGAAAATGCGCCGCGCGGGCTGCCGGAAATGCGGTGCAGGCTCCTGTCTACCTTTTCCATACAATAGCGCACGGAGCGCGGGAAATATTTATCAAAGATGAGGAAATCCACCACGCTCTGAGCGGTGATTTCCCGCTGGGCAGAGCGGAAAGCACCCATCGCACCGCACGAGCGCAGAATGGCAGACCAATGGAGGATTTCTTGGCCAGAAGACTCTGCTCCTTCCTCTGGCACTGCGGGTAGGTAGCTTGAAACATCAAGAAAACGAGTGGTTTTGTCCGCTCGTTCTAAATGTCTGCCCAAATCCATGAATTCCCAAGCTTCGTTGCGCGAGAAGGTGGAAGCTGAAATCCCCAAGAAGGTGACTGCAGAACGCCGGACATTTTCATAAAAACGCGCCGGGTCTGATGCGATGAGTTGCGAGGCCTCGCTGGAGCGGGAAAACAGGTAGAGCGAGTTAAGTTCCTCCCACATCTCATCGGATAGCTGATCCCGCACGGTGCGTGCATTTTCCCGCGCGAGGGCGATGCAGGAGGTGATGCTATTATGATTTCGCGGATCGTCCGTGAGAAATCGGATGACCTCTACGCTGCCAGTGGCATCATAAATTTTACTGAACTCTTCCTCGTCTCCGGTGCTGAGGATGATCGGCTGCCAAAAGCCACGTAAGCGCTCGCTATCGAGCTTTTCATAATCGAGCAAAAGCTGTTGATTGACATCGATGAGGCGGGAGAGATTGTCTGCTCGCTCGACGTAGCGGACCATCCAATAGAGCGTATTAGCAACTCGGGAAAGCATAGTATTAAATTCAATCGCGAAGCACCCAAGTGTCCTTACTGCCGCCGCCTTGGGAGGAGTTTACCACCAGAGAATCTTTCGTCAATGCCACGCGGGTGAGGCCGCCGGGGACGATTTTTACCTCATCGCCATAAATGATATAAGGGCGCAGATCAATGTGGCGGCCTTCCATCGTGCCATCGCACCATGTGGGCGAGCGGGAAAGGGCGACGACGGGCTGGGCAATGTAGTTCCGAGGATCTGCGATGATGAGTTCTCGGAATTTCGCGATTTCATCCTTGGTGGCGGTAGGGCCCATGAGCATGCCGTAGCCGCCGGATTCATTAGCTGCCTTGACGACTAGCTCGGGAAGATGACCGAGGATGAATTTCATGTCCGCTTCTTCTGATGCGAGATAGGTTGGAACATTCGGCAAAATCGGCTCTTGCCCGAGGTAATACTCGATCATTTTCGGCACAAAGTAATAGATCACTTTGTCATCCGCCACGCCCGTGCCCACTGCATTTGCCAAGGCCACGTTGCCTGCGCGGTATGCGTTCATCAGGCCTGGCACGCCGAGCACTGAATCTTTGCGGAAGACAACTGGATCGATAAAATCATCATCAATGCGGCGATAGATCACGTCCACGCGCAGCAGCCCGCGGGTAGTGCGCATGTAAACAAATTTATCCACCACGACAAGGTCCTTGCCCTCCACAATATCGATGCCCATTTCCCGGGCGAGGTAACAATGCTCGAAGTAGGCACTATTGTGGCAACCGGGAGTGAGCAACACGCAGACGGGATCTCCCTCACGGCGTGGTGAGATGTGGTGGAGCATATTTAGCAGCTCTCGTGGGTAAGAGTCCACGGGGCGCACGCCCATGGTTTCAAAAATCCCGGGGAATGCGCGCTTGAGTGCGTTGCGATTTTCTAGCAGGTATGAGGCGCCGGAAGGACAGCGCCCGTTGTCTTCGAGAACGTAGTATTTCCCATCTGCGCCGCGGATGAGATCGCTGCCACAGATGTGGATGTAAATGTCTGCGGGCACGTCCACACCCCGAAATTCTTTCCGGTAGTGCCGCGCTTGCTCGATGTAAAAAGCGGGAATGACACCGTCTTTGATAATCTGCTGATCATGATAGATATCGTGCAAAAATAGATTCAGCGCCACAATCCGCTGCGTGAGGCCAGCTTCAAGGTGCTCCCACTCGTTGGCGGGCATCACGCGCGGGATAGGATCGAACGGGAAAATCCGCTCGGTGCCACGATCATCGTGATACACATTGAAGGTGATGCCTTGGCGTAAAAAGTAGAGTTCCGAGTTGGCTTTTTTCGTGAGGAAATCCCGTTGCTCAAGCTTGCTTAACTTCTGTAACAACGGTGCACAGTGGTTGCGAACCGAGCCGCAATCACTAAACATTTCATCGTAAAACTTTCCGGGATCGTAGCCATCGAACATATCCATGCGTTGATACTGAAGGGGTAGCAGGCGGTGGGCCAACTTTTTCGTTTCCAATAGGATAATCGTGGAGGAAGCCGCGGTGATTTTCTCAAGGCTGCTGTCCGATGTTAGATGAGATCACTTTGCTCACTCGGCGGACGCTTTCAATTCATCCACTGTCCATGGCACAAAGTTCCGCTTTTCAACGGCAGGCCGCTGGGCTTTTACCTCGTCTGCGGTGATTGGGGATTCCTCGATCCCACCGAACGAGTAGCGGGCGAAAGAGACGATTTTGGCAAGTTCTTCATCTTGCATGTGGCTGTGGCCGGGCATCACTCCGTTAAACTTCAGTCCATTGACTTCGATGGGGCCGGCAAGGCCACCGAGGACCAGCCGAAGCACACTGGCACGGTCTCCCTTGAGGCGCTCCGAGCCGACGATGGGTGGGAAAGTGTTCGGCACTCCTCGGCCATCGGCTT
>JAYULG010000144.1:0-1181 GCA_043763755.1 Akkermansiaceae bacterium
GAGGAAAAGCTACGTGCGGCGCATGATAGTTTCCGCCAATTGGTGGAGCATTCACCCTTTGGAGTGTATGCGGTAAATGCGGATTTCCAACTCGTGAAAGTAAGCCTTGGGGCGCAAAAAGTTTTTGAAAATGTGCAACCGCTTCTTGGGCGAGATCTTGCTGAAATCCTCCGTGAAATCTGGACAGAGCCCTTCGCCAGCGAGGCGATTTCCATTTTCCGGGAAGTATTAGAAAGTGGTGAGCCATATCATGCGCCAAGCTCCATTGCGCAGAGGAATGATATTACAAGCACCGAGGCTTACGACTGGAAAGTCGAGCGGATGTTATTATCTGATGGAAGGCCCGGCGTTGTTTGTCATTTTTACGATCTTACAGAAAGAGAGCACTTCCAAGCGATGCTGCGGGAGAGCGATACGCGCATGAGGGTGGCCACGGGAGCAACGGCGGTGGGAATTTGGGAATGGAATGTTCTCACTAATACGATGCGCTGGGACGCGCAGATTTTCCGCATTTACGGCATCCCACCGATGGCAGATGGCCTCGTCACCTACGCTCTCTGGAGCGAGGCGGTTTTGCCTGAAGATTTAGCGGAAAGTGAACGAGTCCTTCAAGACACCATGCGCCGCCAGGGAGAGAGCAAGCGGGAATTTAGAATCCGCAGGCGCGACGACGGTGAGGTGCGAGTCATCGAGGCTGTGGAAACGGTGCGGACGAATGCACGTGGCGAAACCGAATGGGTAGTAGGCACGAACCTCGATATCACGGAGCGAAAACGGAGCCGTGAAGCGCTGATCGAGGCCAAGGAACAGGCAGAAGCTGGCTCTCGTGCTAAAGATAATTTCCTCGCCACCCTCAGCCATGAATTGCGCACACCCCTGACTCCAGTACTCATGGCGGCCACCGCCCTAGCAGGTGATTCCTCGTTACCACCAGATGTGCGTGAACAGCTCGAGATGATGCGCCGCAACATTGAGCTTGAAGCACGGCTCATTGATGATCTGCTAGACCTCACCCGCATCATCCACGGGAAGTTTTCCATCGAGCGTGTGCCCGCAGATGTCCATGATCTCCTACATCACACAGATGAGATCATCCGCAGCGATGGCCTCGGCAAGCATCTCCGTATCATCATGCAATTGGATGCGAAACACCATCACGCGTTAGCAGACCCTGCGCGACT
>JAYULG010000145.1:0-4130 GCA_043763755.1 Akkermansiaceae bacterium
ACCCCATGTGAAAGTGATGCGCCATTGGTCGTTGATCCGTATGGCGTGGCTGTCCTTGCGGTCTCCCAGCAAGGGGTGAAGGCGGTTGGATGGTGGGAAGCGGAGGGTTTCAAGGGTGGGCGCGGCGGCAAGTTCGCGGAGCTTGCGCAGTGCCCGGTCCTGAATGTCGGGTGGCAGTTTGCGTGATCGCTGGCGGTTCCAGATTTTCTCGGTTTCCCGGTCTGCGAAGCTTTGGAACACGCGTGGAAGTTGATGCTATTTACGGTTTCCGTCAATAGACGATTTGATCCATCAGCTTCACCAGTTCCTCGCTCCCCACTTACCGATACGACTGTGGCGGGTGGAAGCCGCCTTTTGTGCGGCGGAGGGCTTTAAGTTGGGTGGCGGAGTCAAACTGCCAGGTGCGGCCGATGAGGATTCCGTAGGCGGTGGCTGCTCCTTGGAAATAGTGTAGGAAGGTTTCTTTTTCCACGCCGGATTGCGTGAGCCATTTTTCGCAGAGAGTGTGCGGCTCGCCTGAGACGATTCCTGCGACTTCAAAACCACCGACCAATGCCATTCTCGGGCTGGAGACATAGACGAGGACGAGGTCGCCCCGACCGACCTTGGGGCAGACGCGGCGGAGTTCGATGGTTTTGGTGCAGGCGAAGATGAGGTCGGCATACTTGGGCTTGATGGACAGGAGGACGGCTCGCTGACTCATGGGGTGGTGTGGGTTCCGTGTTGGTAAATTTTTTGGAAGATGGAGTAGGCAATGGGTCGTGGTCCGGGATAGTTTGGTGGGACTTGGAAGTTCCGTAGAAGTTCGGAGTCGGGAGGTTGCTTTCACTTGCTGGGTGCCGAGGCCTTCGTTTCCGTTGCTCACCTACCAGAGCAAGTAGCTAGGTGGCGGCGGGTTCAGTGGTAGTCTTCTATGGCCGCAACTTCAAAATCCAACGACAAGGGCCATTCTCACGCTCCCTTGAATGGATTGAAGACCTTGAGTCCCGGTCGCTTGAAATCCTTTTCGTTGCCCGTCGCGATGGTGAGTCCGTGGCGGCGCGCGGTCGCTGCGATATAGCCGTCCTCAATCGGCATCCTAACACCGGCTTTTTCGAACAAGTGCTCCTGCTCCGCCCAGACATGGGCCACAGAGACGTTGAAACCGAGAATTCTCCCCTGCATCGAATCCGTCAACTTCGTGAGCCAGGTTTGCAGGATCGCGCGTTGGCGGCCCTCTTTCGTTCTCACCCAGTAGGCGAGTTGCGCGATGACAATCGCGCTCGTGTAGCAGTGATCCTTTTCCGCAGTGAGCCAGGCAATCACCTGAGGGTTGCCATTCTTCTTTGCCGGTTGACTCATTACATCGGTATCGAGGAGCCAGTTCATAAATTGCGGCGGCGGGGGAGTTCCTTGCGGCGTGGCGGCACATCGTCCATGGAAACGGGGCACTCGGCGAGAACTGCCAGCCAGTCTCGCTTGGCCGCGACACGCCTGAAAGTGACGGTATCCTCATCCGCATCGAAAGTGGCCTCGAACGCATCGCCCGGCATGGCCGGCGCGACCGAGGCCGGCAATGTGAGTCGTCTTTTGGAATCCATCGTTATGATCATGGTGGGATCATCCCACCGCTAGCCTGGATGTCAATATTGCAAAGCGTCCAGAACTTGGATGGGGCAAACGCGGCGGAGTTCGATGGATTTGGTCCCAGCTAAGATGAGGCCCACAACCTTAGCCTTGACGTGGTTTTGAAAACTGGACTGAGCCTGCAGGATTTACAAGGCATGAAAACCCTGTATTCAGGCATTCATGAATTTAATTTTCACCATCAATGAGCCTGACGCAGATGGAACCTTGCATTTGCCTTTGCCCAAGTGCAGGGAATCTTTGGTTTCAGGAAATGGAGAACTGCGACACGGGTCATGCATTTCCTCAGCGAGATTTAAGCAGTTCCCGCCACTTTGCTGGATCTGAGTGCTGGTGGAAAAAACCGACGATGACGATCACGGCAGGATCGACCCTGAAGAATTGCGCATAAGGGAATTTGGAAAGCCGAACCTTTCGATATGGCGCAGCAACCATTCTTGTAAGCCTGATAGCGGGATTCACATTCTGCAATGGCCTTGCGGTCCCACTCACGATCTGCTTCGACTTCTAGGCTCGTGTAGAGCAAATTGGCGAGGCGAATGCGAGACAGCGGAGTAAGTTTCAGCGCCTCCTGTTCGAGAGTGAGTGCATCCATGGCGGTAGATTAGCATTCACCCTCTCAGGCGGAAAGTGAAACTTCGCTGAAGCTGGCGACGCGAGTCACCTCCCAGGTGAGGACAACGCATCCAGCCTCGCCCGTGCTTTTTCTTGCCCGTTCCGATGCTGCCGTCCACGCTACGGAAGTGGTGGATGAAAACAACGTGAACCCGATGAGTGAGCTGCTGCGGGCAATCGATGCGGGGGATTGTTCGGCCATTCTCGCCTCCGCAGAAGATGTGCACTATGCAGACCTTGCGCACCTTTACGAAAACCTAGACGACGAGAAGCGCGATCTCTTTCTCAAGACCATCGGCCCGGAGCTCGCGACCGATCTGGTGGCGGAACTGCCCTACCCGCTCATCGAGGGAGCCTTGGATCATTTCAAGCCAGCCCAACTCCGCGTGCTGCTTGGCAATCTTTCCGATGACGATCGGGTGGACGTTTTCCAAGTCGTGAGCGAAGAGGCGCAGGTGCGGTTTTTCAGCCTGCTAGGCCCACGGGATAAGGAACTGACGCGCAATCTTCTCAAGTATGAGGAAGACACTGCCGGTGGCCGTATGACCACCCACGTTGGTAGGATCACTGCGGACATGACGGTCAAGCAGGCCATCACGGTGCTACGCCGGGATCGCGAGGATGCGGAGACGCTGGCCCGTATCTTCGTGGTAGATGCACAGGGCCGCCTCGTTGGGAAAGTCCGCCTGCGTGACCTCGCATTCAGCACTTGGGACACGCCCATTTTCGATATCATGGAGGAGGCAGATGAGACAATCCTCGCCTCAGCAGACCAAGAAGAAGCGGCCCGCACGCTCTCCAAGTATGACCTTGTGGTGCTGCCCGTTGTGGATGAATTCCATCACCTGTTAGGGGTAATCACTTACGATGATGCGTTGGAAATTCTACAAGAAGAGTCCACTGAGGATATCGAAAAACTTTCAGGTATCGGCGGTGAGCAGTCTGAGGTTTCCTACCTCAATACCAGTGTGGCCATGCAATATCGCCGCCGTGTTGTTTGGCTCGTCGGGCTGGCGTTTCTTTCCGTGGTCTCAGGCTATGTGATGTATCGATTTAGCGCGGTGTTAGAGAAAGCCTTCGTCCTCTCATTGTTCCTGCCGATGGTGGTGGCCGCAGGCGGAAACTCAGGTGGCCAAGCTGCTACGATGGTTATCCGAGCCATGGCCCTCGGAGAAATCCGTGCGGGAAATGCCATCCGCATCGCATGGAAAGAAGCCCGCACTGGCATGGCGCTGGGCATCACTCTTGGCACCGTGATGTCTGCTTTCATTTGTTTCATCCTGCCGCATTTCCAAAAATCGACTGGCTCGTATTTCGATTTTTTCCACCTGTCCTTGGCCGTCTCCTCCGCTCTCGCGATCCAAGTATTTTCCGCCACCGTGCTAGGCGCATTGCTCCCCATCTGCGCCCGCTCCATCAATCTAGATCCCGCAGTGGTATCCGCACCCTCCTTGGCCTCCACGGTGGATATCTCTGGCATGTTAATTTATTTCTCCATCGTCGGGGCTATTCTCCAACTGCACTGAGCGGTGCTGCTATAGCATGCAGTTATAGCTACTCCCATTCATCGTCCAAACTGCTGCTGGCACTGATACTTATAACTTGGAGCAGGTTTTTGAAATCTCGCATTCGTGGGTCGTCACTTGAGAGTTGGAAGTCGGCGGGTAGTGGCAATTTCACTTGTGAAGAATCAATGACTCCAAGCTCGACTTCGAAATAAAGATGATCGCCCTCAGCGACATCGAAGGCACCCAGAGACGCATCCTCAGCGGTGGCGGGGCTCCAGCCTTCGCTCACCCGCGCACGTTGCTTCGCATCGAAGCCGCTGAGGAGAAAAGGCTTTCCGTTTAATTCTCGCAGCCTCGCAAAATTCATCCCCACATGCACAC
>JAYULG010000146.1:0-15412 GCA_043763755.1 Akkermansiaceae bacterium
TCCTTCCGGGGAGCTGATTTTTCTCATGTGGAGCAAAACCACGAACGGCTCTACAAACGCAGGGGAAATGAGGAAGTTTTCCTCCGCGTGGCGGATAGCAACAATGGACCGCTCACCCGTGATCAGGTAAAGAAGCTCGAATACAATAAGACTATTCGCATTTTTGAAAATGAGGTGAGGGAGGACTTCGATCCTATCCATCTCAACGCTCAAATCTGCGAAGAGTATCGGAAATCGATGCGCTACTCCCGCAGTTTTGAAGAACTCGCAGTCGCACGTGGCTTTGCGGTCAGACGCGAAGAGCTCATCCTCTACAAAAATGCTGCCATTCTCCTTTTCGCCGAGAACCCCGATATCTACATCGCCAACTCTCTCGTGCGGTATGTCCGCTACGCCGGCATGGACAGCAAATCGGGAGGAGAATTCAACGTTGTAAAAGATGAACGTCTTGAGGGAAACATCCCGACGCTCATCAAGACTTTGGAGACATTCATTGGAGGAACGTTGCGCGATTACTATTTCCTGAATCTCGCCAATGGGAGATTCGAACGAATCCCGGAATATCCCAAGGAAGCTTGGTTGGAAGGTATCGTCAATGCCCTGTGCCATCGCTCCTACAACATCCAAGGCAACTCGATTTACATCAAACATTTCGATGATCGGCTCGTCATTTCCAATAGTGGGCCACTCCCCGCGCAAGTCACCGTCGAGAATATTCGCAGTGAGCGGTATTCTAGAAACCCCCGAATTGCGCGTGCTCTTTTCGAGTTTGGCTACGTCCGGGAGCTCAACGAAGGCGTTCCCCGCATTTTCAACGCCATGAGCAAATCCATGCTCGCTGAGCCGGAATATCTCAACTCACACGACACCGTCACGCTGACACTTCGCAATCAAGTTGCCTCGCGCCGGGAAACGATTCATGCGGATGTTCTCGAACGGATCGAGGAAACTTGGGAATTGCTCAATCATAGCCAGAGGGAGTTGGTGAATTGCTTGTTGGAATCCTTTGAAGCGACCTTGGAATCGTTCGCCGTTCACCTTCAACTCAGTGAACAGGCGGTGCGCTATAACCTGAAAACACTGATCGGACTGGGAATCATTACAAAAGCTAGCGATAAAATTCGGGACCGAAACGCGATCTATTGTTTTGCCAATCAATGACCTAAGGAAAATAGGCCCAAAATAGGAATATTATGTAACTGATTGATTATTAGTATTTTACACGTCATTCACGCAATGAACCCCGTGTAAGACAAAAGCATCGTCATTTAAGGTTGAGAGAGTTTTCTCCCCACCTTATAAGCCAAAGCACTGAAGGTGGTAAGTAACTGGAGCCAAGGCCGTCTTCGATGCAAGCCGCCTGCGCATTTGTGTCGGTGGTCGGGCAACGAAAGCTGGAGGGCATGCTGCATATCGCCCAAATTTCGCAGTAGAGCAAAAAAAATATCTGATCTAAGTGAGCGAGCCAAGAGGCGGAGGCTAAAATACCGAGATTTTGAAAGGCTGGAAGGAAGAAGTGAGAGAGGGAGACGTGGCTATCCAAAAGGTTTGTTGAAATCGTTGTGCGAGCCGATCCAGAACCACGCGATAGTGTCGCCGTAGCGTTCCGCAAGAGCACGGTAGGGGTCATTGATGCGAACGGGCCTAATGCCGCCCTACCCAGCCAATTTTTCAAAACGCAATGAGGGATGAGCAGGGTTCTCTGAGAAAAGCTCGTAAGATCTCTGGGCAGCTTTCTTGACTCGCTAAATCACAGTGATCAAAGGTCTAGAAGTTCATCCCCATCGATAGCAGATCCGCGGACAAAGGCATCAAGGCGCGGGTGCGGGGAATGATTTGCAATGATCGATTCCCACCTTTCATCCTGTTGGCGGGAAAGCAAAAAACGGGCGAAGTCAGCCACCTCATCACGTTCTTCCAATGGAAGGCCTGCACAGAGATTGGCGATTTCTGAGCTACTTATCAATTTGATTTACTTGAAATGGGCCGCCGATGCAAGTGGCCGTTTTGAGAAGGATGGGCTGTAGTCAGGAGTTGAAGGAGCGTGACTTTGCGCACTCTCGTCGATGCGATTTTAGCACGTTCAACGGCGCGAAGCTCGCGTGTGACAGCTTAAATTTCAGACTTTTCCATGGATCGAGTTCGGCCAAGGTTTCCCATCCTCACAGGCTATCATCATCCGCATCCTCAAATCGCTGGCGTTTCACTGGGGGCTGGTTTTCGCGGAGGGCACGGGCATCTTCCGTGGCTTCTCTCAACCAGCGGAGTTCTCTCAGGGCCGCTGGTGGAACGGGGCCTATCAGTGCATCGATGATCGTGGGCGTGCCATTTTGGTCACGCATGATGTTCCGCTCATGGAGATTGCCGACGAGCCATGGGCGACCCTCTAACCACATCACCACCACGGTGTGCCGCAAGCCCGAGCCAGTGAACTCAGGAATGATTCCTCGGATCTGGCTGACAGCGTTTTTTCTGTCTGCTTTGAAGTCCCCGCGTGGGTAGGCCCACGGTTGTTTGGCGATGGAGATAATCGCCGGTATCTGCGAGTCCTACGATTTCAGTTGGGTGGGCACCCGCATGGTTCAACACCGCGAGTTTCTCCAACGTGTCCTTGAGTGTGGCATCGCAAGGGGGCGAGATCGAAGTCGCCTTCTGGCGTGCGGATCATCTCGATTTTTTTTACCGAGCGAGCCATCCACCCGCAAATCAAACAATTTGTAAACCACTCCCCATTCTTTGTCGAAATACGGGATTGCCTCGGCCCCGGACGGCAGCGCGGTGAGGAGACTTGAGCTTCGGAGTCCGTCTTGGTCGTGGGTGATTCCGAGGAGATCCAGCGAAATCAGCGGGACGTCCCGGTCTCGGGAGAGTCCGGCAATGGCGGCAAACCGATCATCAAGCGAAAGCGGTTCGCCGGATGAAGCGAGCTGAGTTGCTTCCAAGATGCCCCGCGTTCGGATTCGGTTAAGGGCGATGCAAGCCGATCGTTGTTCTGCGCAGGTTTTACTTGCAAGGATGGCGGTGCGCCTTCCAGTCCGGAAGTCGGTGCTGAGTTGTGCGGATGAGGATTCATTCAAAATGGTGTGTCGGAAAATTGGGTGCAAAAATCCTCACGGCGGAACCTGCAACAAAGCACCTTCTCAACCGCAAGCACCCGTTCATCAGTGCGCCAAATTTGCCAATACGCCAATGCCCACGGGTGGTGGAGACTTGCATTTTTGAAGTGCCTCGCGATACTCCGCGACGTGATCACTGAAAGCTCGCCAGAATTTCCAGAAAACTACGATGTGATCGTCATCGGCGGCGCACTTTCTGGGGGTGCGGCTGCTACATTATTACTGCGGAAAAATCCCGGCATCCGTATTCTTATCCTTGAGAAATCAGAGAGCCTAGGCCGCCGAGTAGGTGAGGCCACCGTGGAGGTAAGCGCCTATTTCCTCGGGCATGTTCTCGGACTCACAAAGTATCTTAACGAACACCACATTTCCAAACAAGGGCTGCGGTTTTGGTTTGCGAATGAGAAGGTGACCACGCTGGATCAATCGGCAGAAGTCGGCCCACGCTATTTGGCGCGCTTGCCATCCTACCAGATCGACCGCTGTGCGCTGGATGAAGAGGTGCTGCGCCGCGCGGTGGAAGCCGGTGCCACACTTTTACGGCCAGCCATCGTTTCAAACGTGCAACTTCACCCCGGCGGATTACAAACGCTCGATGTTAAAAATGCCGACCGCCGTTTCACCGCCAGCGCCCGCTGGATCGTGGATGCATCTGGTGTCAATGCGCTGCTGGCACGCAAAAATGGTTGGTGGAAATCGAACACAGATCATCCGACGGCGGCTGCGTGGTCGCGCTGGAGAAATGTGAAAGACTGGGATGGCCGCGAGCTGGCGGAAAAATTTCCAAAATGGGCCGCCGCCGTCTATGGCACCCGCGGCACTGCCACCAATCACATCATCGGTGATGGTTGGTGGGCATGGTTCATCCCGCTCAAAGGCGGTGATACCAGCGTGGGCGTGGTCTATGATCAGCGGCTGGTGAATTTCCCGCAAGACGGGGGCAGGCTCGGTGAGCGGCTGAAAAATTTCCTGGTCAAGCACCCAGTCGCGCATGAGATGTTAGAGCATGCCGTGTTTGTGGAGGAAGATGTCCACCGCCGCAAGAATCTCGCTTATTCTAGCACCAAATTCGCAGGTGATGGCTTTGTGCTCGTGGGAGATGCTGCTGCATTTATGGACCCATTCTATAGTCCTGGTATGGATTGGATTTCCTTCACCAGCAGTTGCGCCGTAGATCTCATCACCGCACAGCGCAAAGGCATGCCGATGCCCGCGCGCATCGAAAAACATAATCGTGATTTCACCACCAGTCACGCCCGTTGGTTCAGCGCGTTATACAAAGATAAGTATCACTACATGGGTGAATACGATCTCATGGAACTCGCCTTCCGCATGGATCTTAGTCTATACTATTGGGGAGTGGTGCAGCCCGTGTTTGCCATCGGCGAGGATGCACTATTAGCTCCGCCATTTTCGCCGCCGAGTGGTAAAGTTTTCGCAGCGCTCATTCGCACTTATAACGGCCGTTTCGCTGCCATCGCCCAAAGGCGGCGGCGACTGGATCAGCTAGGGAAAATGAATGACAATCGCCGCTCATTGATCCCCGGCTTCACCCTCGCACGCAGTGATACCAAGCGCATCTTCGGCATGCTATGGGAATGGGCTAAAATTGAGATGAGGGAAGGCTGGCGCACGTGGGGGACCAGCAAAGCACCCGAAAGCGTGCCCGCACCCGTTGCGGATCTCTCCCACCAAGCTTGATCTAGAAATGTAATCCAGTAGCCCCTTGCTGGAGCCAAAAACTGCTATCCTCCAATCATGAAGCTTGAAGAAGGAACCGACAGCAGATGGCTCGTCTAGGTCTGCTTCGCTTTCATTGTAGTCAACGGTCTTTATGTCGCTTTTTATTCCGCACTTGGACCTATTCCAAGATCTCCCTCGGCATCTTTGCGGCACAGCCCTCTTCTCTCAAATTTTACAATATCGAGAGATTGTTGGTCTGTCTCCCCAATGCATACGTTGAATTGACTCAGGACCTCCTGTGAGATAGTTTCAAGACGTGAGCGAGATTGCCCTATCAATCCTTGAACATGACTTGAGTGCTGCCCTCGCCAGAGTAGCGAGGGGTGAGTCGTTGCTGGTTTACGACGAAGGCAGGGAGATCGCCCTGATCACTCCTCCCCCCAGCACTGCCGCTGCGATATTGCCCGCGCAATCATTAGTTAAGTTCTTTTTGACTTCACCCCTTCGGGACAGTGGCTTGGAAATCAGCCGGGACCGCAGCACGGGAAGGCCAACTGTGAACCTGTGAGCATGTTCGTGTTAGATACATGCTTCGTCTCGGAGTTTACTCGGAAGAAGCCCGATCTAGGTGTCATTGAGTGGCTGGACCAGCAAGGCGCCCTCCGATCTCTTGATCACCACCATGACTCTTGGCGAAATCGCAAAAGGCATCGAACGCCTGCCTGCAAGTCAGAAACGGACCGACTTGGAAATCTGGCTCACCCACGACTTGTTAGAAAGATTTGCAGGACGCATCGTGAGTTTCGATGAAGCCGCTTGCTTTGAATGGGGGCGGCTCAGTGCCCGCTTAGAGATGGCCGGGTTCATGATGCCTGCGGTGGATTCACAAATCGCAGCCATATGCATACTGCGAGGAGCTGACATCGTCACTCGCAATGCCGCAGACTTCGCTCACTCGGGAGTCAGGGTCGTAAATCCGTGGACTTAGAGTGGATCGGAGAACCCTAACCCTTAGGGTAAATCACACTCAGTTGATGATCGTGGATTTCCGAGGACAATCCACAGTCGGCAATTCTACCCCCATCCGGTTATAAGTGGATTTTTCTTCGTCATCTTCGAGTCAGTTACTGAGGATCATCTTTGAAGTTCCGCTGCCATTTCAAAAATGCACCGCCCCATCATGTTGTTGGACTCCGAGAATCGCGAGTTCCCTATTCGCCGAACAAGAATCAAACGCTCAAGAGAAACGGAAGACTCACCTCTTGCGGCAGCCGGATATTGCCTCACCCTGAAAGATGGAGTTTCCATCAAATCGTGCAGCTTCCCTGAAACAACTGGCAGAATTCATCCCACTTGCGCCGCGCTATAGTTGGCAGCGCAATGCGGTGATGAGCGGGCATCCGGGGTTGTCCCGGCTTTCTGCGGCGATCCGCAATCGCTTGATTAGCGAGGATGAAACTGCTGCTGCTGTGCTCGCGGTTCACCCGCTAGCAAAAGTAGAAAAATTCGTGCAAGAGATTTACTGGCGACGTTATTGGAAAGCATGGCTCTCCCTGCGGCCCTCGGTCTGGACGGAATACCGCGCCGCGCTCGAACAGCACGAGCGGACGGATGCTGCCGCTATCCTCGATCAGGCTGCTGCTGGCGATCTTGGAAACAGCGTGATTAATCACTTCGCCCGGGAGTTAGTCACGACTGGCTATATGCATAACCATGCGCGGATGTGGTTTGCCGCATGGTGGATTCACGAGGCCCGTCTGCCATGGGAACTGGGCGCTGCATTTTTTTTCAGGCATCTTCTTGATGGAGATCCCGCCTCTAACACCCTCTCATGGCGCTGGGTGGCTGGCCTCCAAACTCCGGGAAAAACATATCTCGCACGGAAAACCAATCTTGAGAAGTATCTATCAAAAGAGTTATTATTTTCTCTATCAGATGGGCTTGCCGCATTTGAAAATCCGGTGGCGCACATGCCCATAGACGCGAGCTATACATCGATCAGTCAGCCAAAATTACCAGATTTCCCGCTCGATCCAGCACTTGCGATGGGACTATGGATTCATGAAGAAGATCTATCTCCGGAAACTTCTCCTCTATCGGAAATAAAACCCATAGCAACGCTCGTCACTGGCCACGCTGCTGCTTGGGATGGGTTCAAGTATCCTATGCATAAGAGAACATGGATAGAGGCTACACTTGCAGATTCAGCGGTGCGTGCGACAGAGATTTGGCATCACAAGGCGAGTTTAGAGGTTACTCTGAATTTACGTGAAACACTCATGGCATGGGCGAACAGCCAAGGTGTTACACAAATCGTGACCCTGCGGCCAGACGTGGGGCCGCTGGATGACCTGATGGGCACTTTGATTCCCGATTTAATTAATGCTGGAATTCATCTGGCGCTGGTGGATCGCCCGCGTGATTTGGAGCTGCGCCCACTTGCGAGTTCTGGTTTCTTCAAATTTTGGGAAACGATGGTGAAGCGTAATTTGCTTCCTGTAGGTGCATCACGGCCTCTCAAAAACGAGGAAATGTTGCCACGGCAGATGCCTTTGATTTGAGATAAAAAGAAAGCCCGCGTCCTCGAACTCAATGCGTGCTTGGGCCTCGGTCATTTTATGAAGTGGCTTGATGGGCACCCTCGGGTCTTCACCTCTGAATTCTAATAAATAGATGACTCCTCCCGGCTTTAGAGCAGAGTATAGCGATATTAACATTTCCGCCGGGAATGAAAACTCGTGGTAGGCATCCACCATCAAGGCAGCATCCAGCGAGGCGGGAGGCAGTGCGACGGAGTCTTCTTTACCAAGGTGAGGGACAACGTTTGTGATGCCAAGCTCGTGAGCACGTATCTTTAGAAAATCTAACATCTCTTGTTGGATATCCACCGCCATCAGCTTGCCTTGCGGCACTTTGGCAGAAATACGAAAAGTGTAGTAGCCAGAGCCTGCGCCGATGTCTGCGATGATGGCATCTGGTTTTAGATTGAGTGCTGCGATGGCTTTGCTGGGGCCCTCCTCGCGCTCGCGTTCATCCCGTTCTAGCCAGCCGATCGCCGGGTGGCCCATCACTTTTGCGATCTCACGGCCATGGAAAAATTTCCCGATGCCATCTGCGGATGGAGTTTGATAGAGATAGGTGGGAGCAACGGGATTTGGGATGATGGCCTCGGCTTTACGCTGGGTGATAAGCCATGCCGCAGTGAGGCTGAGAAAAAGCAAAACGAGAATGACGGGTAGGCGGTGCATCACAGTTTTTCTGCAAAAATGGAGGCGACTTCATCTCCGCTAAGATCCCGCCACTCACCTTCAGCGAGATCTTCTGGTAATAGTAAGCCACCGATGGAGGTGCGCTTGAGGTGAAGCACATGATTTCCAGTAGCGGCGAACATGCGGCGGACTTGGTGGTAGCGGCCCTCGTGCAAGGTGATGAGGGCTTCCTTTTCAGCGAGCACTTCTAACTTCGCTGAGAGCAAAGGTTTTATTTCACTATTGAGCACGAGTGTGCCTGAGCCAAAGAGTTCTGCTTCGTGACCTTCTAGTGGGCGGTCCAGCGTGACATGATATACTTTGAGACAATTCGATTTTGGGTGAATAATCTTATGGAGTAGTTTGCCATCATCCGTAAGTAGTAGCAGGCCTGTTGTATCTTTATCTAGTCGGCCTATCGGATTGAGTCCGGGATTCCGCAGTGCATAGCGAGGCGGTAATAAATCATAAATGGTATCTCCCGGATCCTCGGTGCTACAAGTATAGCCGTCTGGCTTATGAAGTATAAGAACCAAGGGTGATGGTGGATCGAGCTCTTCACCACGGACGAGAATTTGATGTTGGGGGCGAATGTCACTATCGCCTAGGGTGATTCCTGCAAGATCGGTGACGACACCGGCGCGGATGAGGCGCTGAGTTTCCTTGCGCGAGCCGTAGCCGAGGTTAGCGAGGCGTTTGACGAGTTTCATGAAGAATTGTTAGCGTTTGTCAGCAAATAGAATTTTGTAAGTGCGATTCTCCGCAATTTTGCGCCATGCGAGGCCGCTGGTCTCAAGGACCGCTTCGTATGGAAGCGTGCGATTCGCGACGAGGAGTAACTTCCCATCGCGCTTTAAACTAGAGATGGCAACTTTAAGAAAATTTCTTCCCAGATCGATATCAGTGGCTTGGCCAGTGTGGAAAGGAGGATTCATGATAATAGCATCATAGGTGGTGGGTAGGCCTTGGGTGACATCGTGCCAATGATAGCTAACTTCGTTTGGGTGATGGGCTAAATTTTTTCGCGCACAATCGAGGGCGCGGGCATCTGCCTCGAAGAGCGAGAGATGTTGCACTCGCGGGCAGCGTTTAAGAACAGCATCTGATAGAAAGCCCCAGCCAGCGCCAAGATCGGCGATATTTCCGTGTAGAAATGCAGGGAGATGATCGGCAAGGAGTTGTGAGCCGGGGTCAATGTGATCGCTGCTGAAAATACCGGGGAGGACGAGGAAACCTAAAATCTCTCGTGGCTCATTGAAGATTTTCCACTGGGCAAAAAGATCGTCATTTGGCTCATCTAACGTGGCAAGGAAGGCGCGGCATTTATGTTTTTGAATGGAAACGATATTTCCGGCGGCGCGTGCGAATTCCTTTTCAAATCTGCCCGCGCCAGCCGTATTGGGCATGCTGACAAGGAGGCGGCCGCCGGGTTCCAAGCGCTCTCTTGCCATCGCAAAATGAGCAAGCGTTTCGGCCTTCGATTTGCCGGGGAGGATCATCACAAGCGGCCATTTTTCTGAGGTAAGTTCGTCAATGCGAGTGAATCCGGCGTTTTCCCAAGCAGTGGCGAGTGGCTTAAAAGGCTGCCAGCCAAGGATGGATGGCCACGACTTGAGTGAAGGATGTGGCGCTGCGTTCATGAACAATGCTTTCGTGGGGATGGCGAGCGCCTGATCCCCTGCAAAGGCGAGCATGAGCGTATCAAGAGCTGGAGTCACGACGGACTCTTGAGGGGATTCTGCGCAAAAGCAAACTCCGCGACGACCTGCCCACCAATGAGATGTTCTTGGATGATCCGCTCTAACACTTCTGGCGTGCATGAGTGATACCACGTGCCATCTGGGTAAACGACGGCCACGGGTCCGTGCAGGCAGATGCGAAGACAATTCGCCTTGGTTCGGTAAATAATCGCATCGCCGCTCCCAGCAAGGCCGAGATCTTTGAGGCGCGCTTTGAGAAAATTCCAAGAAACGAGACTAGCCTCCTTTGCACAGCATTTTGGCTCCGTTTGATCGGCGCAAAGGAAGATATGACGTTCTATTTTGCCGATGCCTAGCGCAGTGGCACAGGAAATAAGGTCATTCATAGGAGGGACGCTGGCGGCAAGAATGGCTGATAGCGATTCCGAAATCAGCGGGTGTTCAAGCAGCGTGGCACTCATCCAATTGAGTCTGGAGTTTGACTTTGATAATCTTGCACTAAGCTTGCCCGAATGTTGATCCGCCGCTTGTTCCCATTGTTATCCGCTGTAATTTTCCTTCCGCAGTGTGCGAAGTCTTATCTGGTGGGCGAGCCGCGTGGGAGGGCGCATGTCCAAACTAAATATGTGCTCACCCGAGACATTGTTTTTACCCCAGCCACATGGCCAGCTCCAGTCTTGGGGGATCTTTATCGGCCTGTGGGCGTGGATTCTGCACCAGCGGTGCTTCTCATCCACGGCGGCGGCTGGACGGGTAGCGATGGCCGTTGGCAAATGGCGCCGATCGCCAAAAAACTCGTGAAACGTGGCTATGTGGTATTAAACGTCACCTATCGCCTCGCACCCCGGTGGATCTATCCAGCACCAGTGGATGATCTCAAGCAAGCGGTGGAATGGATGCGAAGTCATGCGCAGGAAAATGGCGTGGATCCCCAGCGGATTGGTGTTTTTGGGTATTCGGCGGGCGGCTACTTGGCTGCGTTGACCGGATTTGATGAAACGCTGAAAATTCGAGCAATCGTGGCAGGCGGCGCGCCTAGTGATCTGATGCTCTGCCCTGGTGGCGATCTGGTGCCGCAGTTTCTGGGCGGGACGCGTCAGGAAATCCCGGATCGTTTTCGTGAAGCCTCGCCCGTGAATCATATCACACCGCAGAGTCCTCCTGTTTTCATCTATCATGGCGGCGCAGACAAACTTGTGCCACCGGAACATGCATGGGATTTTAGCGCAGCACTTGAGAAAAAACGCGTTTCCCACGAGCTGTTCTGGATTCCCCACCGCGATCACATCCCGGCATTTTTACTGCCGGGACGCTCGGTGGATCTAGCAGTGGAATTTCTGGATCGCCACCTTAAATAGCAGTTGCCTAGCTGGGCACGCCGGGGATCGGAGGGGCCTCAGTAGGCATTTTTACGGTGCCTTTTTCAAAGTCGAGCGCGCTAGGTGAGCAAGCCATGTTGTAGAGCGGGGAACTTTCGTTTGTCATCAGATCGCTCCACCGAATGAATTGACCAGTGTATGCCGAGATGCGGCCCATGATGGCGACGGTGGTGACCTCTGCGATGCGCTTGGCATCATTGAGTGGCTTCCCAGCGGCCACGCTGCGGATCATATCAATGTGCTCTTGGATCAAGCCATTGTCAGAATCTTGCTTGAATGAGGGCACATCGACGTTCTTACCCGTGATTTTCCCACCTCCGTAGCACTCGCCTTCTGTACCCACGAATTCCTCGCCAATGCGGGCGTAGGCTCCGGAAAGCTGGCGGCATTGGCTGTGGATGTGGACATCATCGCCGAAATCGTAATCCACGCTGAAGAAATCAAACATGTTCCCCGTTTCGCGGCGGGCGCGGCCACCAAAACCAATGGCAGAAACGGGCAAGCGTCCGAGGAACCACACGGCGATGTCTAAGTTATGCACGTGTTGCTCTACGATGTGATCGCCGGACATCTCGGTGAAATTGAGCCAGTTTCTAGCCATGTAATTCGCATCTGATTCATTTTCCTCACGGTGTTTTGTCCACGGCACTTTATCGTTCCATTGCACCACACCACTTTTGATTTTTCCGATCGCACCCGCATCGATGAGGGCTTTGTTCCGCAGGTAGTTTTCTTGGTGGCGGCGCTGAGTGCCAGTGACGATGGCGAGGCCCTTCGCCTTGGCTTTCTCACCCGTGGCGATCACTGCGCGTGCTCCTACTGGATCGACGGCCACCGGCTTTTCAATGAAGCAATGTTTGCCAGCCTCGATGGCGGCATCAAGATGGATGGGTCTGAACGATGGCGGAGTGGCCATTAGCACGTATTCACAACCAGATGCGATGACTTTCTGGTAAGCATCAAATCCATCAAAACAACGGTCTGCAGAAACTCCGAATTTTTGCCCGGCACCCGCAGCTTGATTTTTAAATGCATCCCCCACGGCGGTGACTTCCACCTCCAGCCCGAGGATCCTGGCAGCCTCCATGAAGTCTCCGAGGGCGCCAGTGCCACGGCCACCACAGCCGATCAGGCCGACTTTGAGTTTCTTGCTAGCAGTGCCGGGAGTGTTCACTGCGAAGGCAGAACTCGCGATCAGGCTGGCTCCGGCAAGTGTGGTATTTCCGAGGAAACTACGGCGATTTAGGGATGGATTCATATTTAGGGTTGGTTACGTTTTGAAAGATCTCAGTGGAAAATGAAAACGCATCATCTATTCCGCTCGCAGCTTCTTCCATAAAATTGAAATTCCAAGAAAAACTCCCGATCACTCTAAATCAATTCGATGATACCTAGATCTCTCACACTCGGATTTTCCCTCTCACTTTGCCTCTCGCCTCTCGCCCTTGCAGAGAAAAACGTGCTTTTCATTGCCGGGCCGAAGAGCCATGGCCCCGGGCAGCATGAACATCCAGCAGGCTGCGAAATGCTGGCTACTTACCTCAGGAACAGCGGCCTTGGAATCCTCGCCGATGTCAGCCTTGGCTGGCCACATGATGAAGCAAAAGTGACTGCAGCGGATAGCATCGTCATCTACGGCGATGGCCTAGCAGACCACGTAGCGAATGGGCACGTAGCCCCTCTGCGAGCAAGGATGGAAGCGGGAAAAGGGCTGGTAATTTTGCATTTTGCGCTTGAGCCAGACGATGCCGAGCTGGTCAAGCTGCTTGATGAAGCCATCGGCGGGTATTTCGATCCCGCATGGTCGGTCAATCCGGTGTGGAAAATGACGCAGCCCATTCTCGCTCAGCATCCGATCACCCAAGGCGTCTCGGCCTTCGAAATAGAAGAAGAATTTTACTACCACATGAAGCTGCGTCCAGAGGTGGTGCCACTTCTACAAGCGCTCCCTCCCATTTCATCGCTGGGTGAAGATGGACCACGTTCTGGCAACCCCGAAGTGCGAAAAGCCCTCGCCGTCCAAGTCCCGCAGACACTCGCGTGGGCAGTGGAAAATCCTAATAAATCGCGCGGCTTCGGCTTCACTGGCGGGCATTTCCACGCCCATTGGTCAAACGAGAATTTTCGCAAACTCGTGCTCAATGGCATCGCGTGGACGGCGCGCATCGAGATCCCTGAAAGCGGGGTCACCGCAGATATTAAAGCGACACCCGCCCATCCAAACATTGATGTGGCAATTGCCAAAGGCGATCTCGCAGACGTAAAGCTCCACCTCGCCGCAGATCCCACCAAGCTCGATCAGGGTGCCACTGAGAAATCTCGCTCGCCCCTCGAGCAAGCTGTGCTGCGTAACAAGCAAGAGATCGCCATCTTTCTGCTCGATCAAGGCGCAAATCCTAACACAGCAGACGCCTCAAAACGCACGCCACTCCACCTTGCCATTGATCGAAATAACCCAGCCATCATCACCGCCCTACTCAAGGCCGGTGCAACGCCGGATCTACGTGACAAAGGCGGCTGGACTCCCCTCCATCATGCAGCCGCAAAAAACCAATTGGAGACCACCAAAGCACTCATAGCCGGCGGCGCAAACCCGATGACCCTGAGCGATTTAGGTGGCACACCCCTCCACGAAGCCGCCGCCAGTGGCGGCAAGGAAGTGATCGAATTTCTACTCGCCAACAAGGTGGACCCCACCATCAAATCCAAACAAAATGTCAACGCCCTAGACTTGGCCAAAGAATATAAAAATACTGTGGCAATAGAAGTGTTAGAAAAAGTAAAATGAGCGTCGGCATTGGGAAGTGAAAAACACCCTCGGGTTAGAATTTGCGATCAAACACCATACATCCACAACACAGTTGCGCCATTCCGGCCCGAGCAAGTGCAGAGGGCATATCAGACCGATACGCTCGGCCACATGTGCTTTCCTTTAAATTCCGCGCTGGCAGTTTCCTCCCCTAATACACCTCTGGCGGGCGATCCCAGAAGCGGTGGATTTTATCAATTTCGCGGCGATCTCGCTTGGTGGGGCGGCCTTTACTCGCCTCGTTTTTCGCGATTTGCCAAAGCTTGAGTGCTTCGAAAACCTCCGGTGCAGTTTGTTCCTCATAGCACGCTTGGGCAAGGGGCGCAGCGACTCGTAGGCTGATGAGAGTTTTTACGGCAATGACGCGGCAGCCCGGCCCTTCAGAAAATGGGATTTCGAGAACGTCCCCCGGGTGGATGGGCGAGGCGGCTTTAAGCGAGTGGCCTAGGCGTTTTACTTTTCCATTTGCACAGGCTTCTGCGGCAAGGACACGGGTTTTAAAAAAGCGGGTAGCGCATAGCCATTTATCGGCCCTTACGGAGTCAGTCATGGATGAGTTTTACTTGAGCGAAGTTGGAAGCTTCATCGTCAGGGCGCAACCTCCAGTTGTGAAAATGTGGCACTGCGCGAGGCAGGCGTTTTACTCACCACGGGTCGAGCGCATCTGCCCGTTTACGCAAAGATTTAGCCGCATCTGCGTTGCGATTCTCAGATTCCCAGATTGAGGCAAGCCGCCGCAGCGCTACAGCAGTATCTTTTTTCGCTTTGGGTGGAAAAGTGCGTATCGCCCCGCGCAGGCGCTCCTCCGCCGCTTTGGATTGGCCCTCCGTCAGCATCGCCTCAGCAGACTCAAGCAGGAAACTCGGGGATGCGGCAAGATAGGGCGGCTTCACCAACTCTGCCTCACGAAAAGTCTGGGCCGCTCTCGCCTGAGTCTCCGGATCGAGGCGCGTGGCAATCGCAAGCTGCTCATGGAGTGGCCAATTCTCAGGTTGATCGAACACCGCTTTTTCTAACAAAATACGCGCTGCCCTGGGATCGCCTGCTGCCAACCATTCATCCGCGAGCTTGAGGAAATCCGCCACACTACCGCCTTTGAGTTTCAAGCGTTCACTGGCGTGGAAAAGCGCGCGATCCGCCTGGCCTAGAGAGCGGTAGAATTTCGCCAAAGATTGGTGCGCAAGTGCATCGCTCGGAGCAATTTCTAGCACCGCCTTGAGCACCGCCTCGCCCCTTTCATGGTGGCCCGCCGCGAAGCACATCACGCCTAGACGCGTCCGCAAGTCCAGCGAAGTGGGAGCAGCCGCCACATGCTGCGCGAGCACAGCAATCGCCTGTTCCGGCCTCTGGGTAGTTCTAAAATGTTCCGAA
Organism: Akkermansiaceae bacterium; assembly: GCA_043763755.1. Classification (GTDB taxonomy): domain Bacteria; phylum Verrucomicrobiota; class Verrucomicrobiia; order Verrucomicrobiales; family Akkermansiaceae; genus Luteolibacter. Next base: position 15,307 of record JAYULG010000146.1, read on the forward strand.
GCATCCCGAGCAAGCGTGGCAAGCTGCGGGTTAGAACCCATGGCCAGCCGATAATGCTCATCCAGCCGCGCGAGGTTAGCCGCCTCATCCGCTTCGGCAGAATTCC
>JAYULG010000147.1:0-15358 GCA_043763755.1 Akkermansiaceae bacterium
GCTCAGCCTTGATGATCCAGTCATGGGTAGCTGCCTTCATACATCACGCGTCCTTTGGTGGTGATCTCCTCTAGGAAGCAATCGCCTTCTTCAAGTCTATCGCGGAGGAAAGACGGATCCCGCACAAGCACATCCACAGGAAAGCCGACGGAGACTTTTTCATGAATCTTTTGGGCGGTCTGCATCCAAAAGCGCCGCGCCTTGGGCATGATCACCAGCAGATCCACATCTGAATGTGCGGTGGGTATGCCATAGGCGTGTGAACCGAAAAGGATTATGCGCTGCGGTTTAAAAACGGCGGCAATAGCATCGCAATAACGCTGGATATCCTGCATAAGCACCACGTAGGCATTCAATGGAAGTAAGGCCTTGTGCGCAATGAGATTTTACCTAGTAACCATTTACCTGAAAATGTTGTGCTCAAAACGGCTGCATCGTTTGTGACAGGAAAGAACATGTATCATTGGATGGCGACTTCAAGACCTCAAAGATCTTCTTTTTTCTGCAGCGTTGGAGATATCAGTCCTAGACTTCTAGTGTCAGCGACAAGCCGTCATCTACCACAAGCCATACTTCCCGTAGGCCATGATGTAGAGGCCCATGAGTAGATTTGCGGTGGCGTGCATGACCACGCAGGCACCCAAGTTTTTGCTCCAGACGCAGAGGAAATACGTGAGGCTGCCATAGATGAAGGCACCTGCGTAGTCGGTAGAAGAATGAGCGGCCATAAAGAGACCAGTGACGATGAAATAGGATAGCCACCGATGACGACCAAACTGTTGTCTCCAGTAATCCCCTTCCCAATCACAGACCAAGCGCATGATGAACCCACGCCAGAAAATTTCTTCGATGAGGGCGACGACCACGGCGGCACGGATGAAACGAAACGTGAGTGAACTCCAGTAAGCAATCGGGTCTTGGAAAATGCTGGGATCGAAGCCTTCTTTGCGCTCTTCAACGCCCAACATCCCAAGCCAGCCAGTGGGATTTTCTGTGAGCTTCCAGTGATCGTAGAGAGTGGTAGGTAGTAACCAAAACCCGATGCCGATGGCCCCGAAGACGATCCCGACTAGCGACCATTTAAGAGACCATTGGAATGTATAACTCCGCCAAAAGTATGCAAGGAAGCCGAGGCAAACGAGTGTCTGGATGGGATAGACCAATTGCGATGGCTGCTGGCGCCACCATGGGGCATCTGGGTGTTTCCACTCGATAAAGTGACCGAGCACCATGAGCACCAACATGAAACACATGAAGGCCACAAAGGGATACACGTGTGCCCGGGTGAGCTGCTCTGGATCATGCGCTCGGGCAGGGAGCTTCATGATTTTTTAAGACGCTTTACAAAAGCTTCGATGCGATCTGTGGCAGTACGAATGTCCTCAAACGCAGTGGCATAACAACAACGCAGAAAGCCTTCTCCTGATGGCCCGAATGCACTGCCCGGAACGCAAGCAACGTTTTCTTCCTCCAGTAATTGCATGGCGAATTCTTTACTCGTAAGACCGAAGCCGCGAATGTCTGGAAACAAGTAAAAGGCACCGCCTGGGGTGTGGCAATCCAGCCCGATTTCATTGAGACGTTTTACGAGAAAATCGCGACGCTGATGGTAGCTGTTGCGCATCTCGATCATTGCTGGCTGGCCGTTTTCAAGGGCTTCTATGGCCGCCATCTGGCTCATGATGGGAGCGCAGAGCATGGCGTATTGGTGTATTTTCATCATCGCCTCAATGATGGGCTGTGGGGCACATGCGTAGCCGAGGCGGAAGCCAGTCATGGCAAAAGCTTTGGAAAATCCGTGGAGTAGAATGGTGCGCTCCTTCATCCCCGGCAGTGAGGCAATGCAGAGGTGCGGCTCAGATTCATCGTAGCGGAGCTCGCTGTAAATTTCATCCGTCATCACGATGAGGTCGTGCTTGATGGCAAGCGCGGCGATGCCTTCTAGGTCAGCACGAGAGGCACAGGCTCCGGTGGGATTGGTGGGGAAATTGATGAAAATAAGCCGAGTGCGCGCAGTGATGACTGCGGCGACGGCTTCTGGCTTGAGCGAAAATTCATCTTCCTTGGTGGTGACTACGGGCACTGCTACGCCATGCGCCATGATGATGCTAGGGCTGTAGGACACATAACATGGCTCATGGAAGATGACCTCATCGCCAGGATTCAGCAGGGCACGCAAGGCGATATCGATAGCTTCCGAGACACCGACAGTGACGAGAATTTCCTTAGAGGCATCGTATGGAACGTGGAAAAAATTCTCAACATAACGGGCGATGGATTTGCGGAGAGAAAGCAGGCCGAGATTCGAAGTGTAGGTGGTCTGGCCTTTCTCCAATGAGTAAATGGCTGCCTCGCGAATGTGCCATGGCGTGACGAAGTCTGGCTCGCCCACGCCAAGCGAGATGACGTCATCGCGACCGATGACGAGTTCAAAAAAATCGCGGATCCCGGAGCGCGGGATGGAGGCGACGTTGGTAGCGATTTTCGCGGTGTAGTCCATGAGAAGCAGTGCCGTAGGGCGGTTGTTAGTTCAGCGGTATCAACGGGATGCGTCAATGCCGGGCCAGATATTTGGTTAAAAAAAGACCGCCAGAGGAAATCCCCGGCGGCCTTGTAGAGTGAGTGCTGTTCGGTTTTAAAACTTACTCAGTCGGAGGTGGGCCGCCTTCTGGAGCGCCGGGCGCGCCTTGTGGCATTGGGAAGGGCATTCCGCCCTCGGGTGCCGCGGGGGCATCTTCGATTTTGACGAGCTCGAGTTCGAAAATGAGCACGCTGTTAGGAGCAAGATCTGCGCTGACACGCTTTTCGCCATAGGCAAGCTCACTGGGGAGAAAAAGTTTCCATTTCGCGCCCACAGGCATGGTGGTGAGTGCTTCTTTGAAACCGGGGACAACTTCAAGAGTCATCGGAACCGGGCTACCTTCAGGGGAAGCATCGAATTGCTTGCCACTGGTGAGAGTGCCCTTGTAATTGACGAGAAACTGTTTGTTTTCTTTCCCTTCTTCCTTGGGTGCCACGTATTTTTCTTCGCCGCCCTTGGTGATGACTTCGTATTGGAGGCCGCTTTTGGTGGTGATCACTCCCTCGCGCTTGCCGTTGGTTTCGAGGAACTTTTTGCCGTCCTCGAGGTTTTTTGCAGCGCTTTCTTTTTCGCGGGTTTGGAGCATTTCGCCGAGTGCTTCCATGGCAGCTTGGAGCTTGGTTTCATCCAGTTCCGGCTTGTCTCCCTTGAGTGATGCCGTGAAGCCTTTGAGGAAAGTTTCTGTATCGAGATCTGCTGCGGTCACACCGAATTTACCAAACTGCTGGGCAAAGCCACCGCCAGTGCGAAAGCCGAGGGCGTAGGATGAATCCGTCTTGATCACGGCGGGGTCCAACTTTGGCTTCGCGGGAACCTCGATAGCAGGTGTGGTGGCTTCTGCCTTTGCTTCTGGTGCGGCGGTGGCTGGAGCTTCGGCGTGGGCGGAGGCGATGAGGCCGAGGGCCAGTGCGCCAGAAATGAATTTTTGAGTCATGATAGTTGGTGGAAGGGCGCGAAACTAGTGATGGGAGTGCGCGGTGTCCAGAACAGGTTTTTGAGAAATTGCGAGTGAATCAAGGACAGCAAGCGGCTTTGGCACAGGGGCTTGGATTGGCGGGCAGCGCTGAGTTTTTCTCGGGCGCGAGCATGGCCGGAAAGGGTTCGAGCGGCTGGAGCCCGAGATTGGCGAGAAGGGCACGATCTTTCCCAGCCTCCGGATTGTCCGCAGTGAGGAGTTTTTCTCCGTAGAAAATGGAGTTGGCACCCGCGAAGAAACAGAGCGCCTGCGTCTCGTCCGTGAGCCGGGTGCGGCCTGCGGAGAGGCGGACTTTCGCACCGGGCACGGCGATGCGGGTGCAGGCTATCATGCGAACGAGATCGAGCGGATCGACTTGTGGATTATCCGCCAGCGGGGTGCCGGGCATGGGCATCAGAGAATTGATGGGCACGCTCTCTGGCTGCGGATTAAAGCTGGAAATCACTTCCAGCAGCCGGAGCCTATCCTCAATGGTCTCGCTGATGCCTAGAATGCCGCCACAGCAAACAGACATGCCAGCATCCTGCACATTGCGAATGGTGCGAAGCCGGTCTTCATAAGTGTGGGTGGTGACAATGTTCGGGTAGTGCTCAGGCGAGGTATCGAGATTGTGATTGTAAGCGGTGACGCCAGCTTCCTTGAGGGCGATGGCCTCTTGTGGGCCAAGCTCGCCAAGAGTGACGCATACTTCCATGCCGAGAGAGGACACATCTTTGACAATCTCTAACACCTGATTAAAACGCTCTGTGCCACCCCTCACTCCGCGCCAAGCAGCTCCCATGCAAAAGCGCGTGGAGCCATTTTCTCGGGCAGCACGCGCACTTTCCATGACACTGTCTTTCGAGAGTAAGCGCTGATTTTCGAGGTCAGTCTCGTAGCGTGCAGACTGAGTGCAGTAGGCGCAATCTTCAGAACATCCGCCAGTCTTGATGGAAAGAAGAGTGCAGAGTTGGATTCTGCCATCAGGCCAATTTTCCTGATGCACGTTGCGCGCTCTCTGGATAAGGTTGAAAAATGGCAGTTGATAGATTTCCTGGAGCTGGGCGAAGGTCATGGGTATGTAAAATGAAAATGAAGCTCTATCTGACCCAGCTTCCGCGCACTGCAGGCATTTTCCCCTGCCCTACCACGGTGTATGTGGTGGGACCTCGTGCGCCTTCAAGGGCGATGCCGAGAGATCTTTTCCACACCGCACTCATGCTTTCCCCAGTGTGGCAGCCCCAGCTTTTGCAGTAGGCATTGCGATCAAAAATACTACCTTTAATGCGCGAGAGATCATTTTCATGAAGCGTGGCAGTAGAGACGGCGAGAATCTCGGTGCTGTATTCAAACATGAAAGCGTAGCGATTCGAGTGACCGAAAAAATCAAAAGTCTGGACCGAGCCACGCGAACGATTGTTCAGAGTTTGGATAAAATTTCCGGTGCTATTGAACCACACGAGTGACACTTGACGCTTCGCAGCTTGCTCGGCAATCCAAGCGGTATAAGGCTGGCTATCCTCACGGCCCCGCGCGAGGTAAGCTGGCTGATAGACCATCCAAGTGATCTTCGCCCCACTACCGTACGCTTTGCGCAGCTCGACCATGCGAAGGGTGGAGGCTCTGATAAAATTCGCCCACCAGCGGTCATGCTGATCATCCTTTGTGCGGTAATTTTCCCATCTCCGGAGGGCAGGGCCTCCAGCCACGATGAGATGCTCTGCGCTAGACCATGTGCTAAGAAGTAAAAAAACGAGGATGACCGCACGGAGCTGACCGAACATAAGATAGGCTTTTGGAATGATGGTGAAGTTTCGAGCAAATGGCCGAGTGAAATTTCCCCACTCGAAAATGGTTTTCATCTAACTTCACGCGCTGTTACGAATGATTTCACTGAAACTCTGAGCCTCTAGGGCTGCGCCGCCAATGAGCGCACCATCGATGTCTGGGCAAGCCATCAATTCTGCGGCATTGCCCGGCTTCACGCTGCCGCCGTATTGGATACGGATTTTCGCAGCGGCATCTGCCCCATAGAGATCCGCAATGACAGAGCGGACAAACGCGTGGGCATCTTGTGCCTGCTGGGAGGTGGCGGTGACACCCGTGCCGATGGCCCAGACGGGCTCGTAGGCGATGACGGTCTCAGCGAGGTCTTTTTCCGAAACGCCATCGAGTCCCGCAGTGATCTGGGTGCGTAGGACGGACTCCAATTTTCCAGCCTCGCGCTGGGCAAGGGTCTCGCCGATGCAGAAGATCGGCTTGAGATTCGCTTCACGGGCCTTCTTGATCTTCGCATTGATGGTGGCATCCGTCTCACCGTAAAGCGCGCGGCGCTCGCTGTGGCCGAGAATCACATAGTGGACGAAAAACTCGCGGAGCATCAGAACGCTCACCTCACCCGTGTAGGCTCCGGAGTCATACTCAGAGCAATTTTGCGCTGCAATTTGGATCGCATGGGCATTCTGTCCCGCGTTCGCATTATGCAAAAGGTCTGCGAGCTTGGGCAGGGAGATAAATGGCGGGGCGATGACAATTTCACACGGGAAATCCTGCCCTTGGAGCTTTGAAAGGAAACTTTTGATGAAGTCTTCCGTTTCGGAGGCTCCCTTGTTCATTTTCCAGTTGGCGGCGAAGATTAGCTTTCGATTCATAGAGGCTTGGAGTGGTTGGAAAAAATAATCGGGTGGTTCAAACTTCGCTCAAGGCGGCAACTCCTGGAAGCACTTTCCCTTCCAAAAGTTCCAAAGACGCACCGCCGCCTGTGGAAATAAATGTCATGCGGTCGTCTAGGCCGAATTGATTGACCGCTGTGACGGAATCTCCTCCGCCTACGATGGTGACGGCATCACTAGCCGCCATGGCCTCGGCGATGGCGCGAGTGCCCTTCGCGAAGCACTCAAGCTCGAAAACTCCCATGGGGCCATTCCAAATGATGGTCTTGGCGAGAGCGATCTCCTTGGTGAACTCCTCAATCGCCACATCCCCGATATCGATGCCTTCCCATCCGTCTGGAGTTTCGCCGCCTTGCTCGTAAGGCGCGGTGACTTGAGTGACGGCTCCTTCCTTGAATTCTTGGGTGATGCGAGTATCCGCAGGAAGGAGGAATCGCACGCCTTTCGCCTTGGCCTTGGCGAGGATTTCTAGGGCGAGATCCAGTTTATCCCCTTCCACACGGCTGTTTCCGGTTTTGTAGCCTTGCGCTTTGCGGAAAGTGTTCGCCATTGCACCGCCGATCAAAAAGGCATCGGCCTTTTCCATGAGTGCGGAAATGACGAGGATTTTATCAGAAACTTTCGCCCCGCCCATGATGACGAGGAAGGGTTTTTCTGGTGCTTGCAGTTTACCATCGAGGTATTCCAGCTCGCGTTCCATTAGCAGTCCCATGGCGCTTTGCTTCACGAAATGGGTGACACCTTCCGTAGATGCATGCGCACGGTGGGCAGTTCCAAAAGCATCATTCACAAAAATTTCAGCACTGCCCGCGAGCTGCTCGGCGAAGCTTGCATCGTTCGCCTCCTCTGCGGGGTGAAATCGGGTGTTCTCCAAGAGCAGCACCTCGCCGGGCATCAAAGCGGCGCGTAATTCCGCGACTTCTGCGCCGATGCAATCTGGCGCAAGTTTCACCGGCTGCCCGAGAATCTCGCTGAGCCGAGCTGCTGCGGGCGCGAGCGAAAATTTCACCTCTGGCCCCGTGGTAGGGCGGCCTAAATGAGAACAAAGCACGAGCTTCGCACCCCCTGCGATGAGATGCTTGATGGAAGGGACCGCGCCTTGGATGCGAGTATCGTCCGTGATCGTGCCGTCTTTGAGAGGGACATTAAAATCCACACGCATGAGGACTTCTTTGGAGGATACATCGAGATCGCGAATCGAAAGTTTGGCCATGGCCGTGAATCCCGCCTCAGAGCGCGACCGATGTCAAGCGATGCATTGCTTGGAATGCCAAGCGAGCGAGCATTTCAGCGGGGGAAAGGCTCTGACTCGAAACGCTTATGCTGACGGCGGATCATCGTGTCTTGTGGCGAGAAATTGATGGCCCTGCGCGACCATTCTAGGGCCTTGGCACGGTTCCCTTTGGCGAACTGGATTTCGGCCATCGTATCGAGGTAGGCAGGCTGATCTGGATTCATTTCCATGGCTTTCTCGAGGAGCTTCTGCGCGGGATCGAGATTTCTTTTTGCCCGCGATGCGAGCCACGCAGCGGTGTTATAGGTGTTTTCTGAAGTGGGATATTGTTGAATTGAGCGAGTGACTAGATCCCATGAGATTCCGAACAAGCGGTCATGCAGTGGGATCAATCCTACGCGGCGGAGCGTAGGGAAAAAGCTATCTGCCAGTGAACCCTCGCTAGGGAATAGCGCGTGGCAATTTTCCAGTAACGCCGTAGCCTTAGCTGCGTCTTTTTCGAGAATCACCAAGGCACGCGCCATGTCTGCCTGCATCCGAGCACGCAACAAGGCAGTGGGAGCCAAGCCAATTTGATCAGTGGATGAATAATTTTGTGCGAGGATTTCGCCAACGGAGGCCAGTTGCCGGAATTGCCCAGCCTCGAGCAGCCCGTCTGAGATGAGTTGCAGTGCGGCGGGTAGGATCTCGGAATTTGCCTCGCATTGGATGGCGGCCCGCATCCACCACTCATGGGCTTTGCGATACTGGCCGCCAAAGCCATATGCTTGGCCGATTTGCAGCGCAGTTTCGCTATTGCCTAGGGCGAGCTGATCCGCCCATGCATCGTAAACATCCGCTTCAGGCTCCCGTTTTGCGAGGCGTAAACATGCGGCGGCATAGGCGTAAGAGACCGGGCGCGGCTCTTGTTTGAGTTCGATAGAAGTGGCTATTTGGCGGAGGAAAAATTCTGCAGCCTCATTCCATCGCTCAACGGAGGATAGATTGAAAATGTGATTCCCCCAATTTCCCTCAGAGTCAATGCTAGTTTCTGCGGCATCCCAGACCTTGATTCCGAATGCGGCATCGGTGCCACGAGCGAATGCGCCATTGGCGAGGTATGATAAGAGGCCGAGCGATTTAGCCTGCTCGTTCTTTGGTAGCTTTGCCAAAGCATCCCACGCGAGATCCAGCCACTTTTTACGAACTCTTTTAGGGTCTGGTGAGAGATCATGCAACGCAAGCATGGCCTCAAACCGCTCGGTGCCACTAGCCATGGGTGCAAGTTCACCGGTCCACCGCCACCAAGAAATTGGTGGGTCTTCGTCTCCAAATGCCGCAGCAATGATCAGCTCCCAGCGTGCTTCGTCATCGCCAGCCCATGCAGATGCCAAGCGCGTGGCCAGCACCGGGGCGCCAGTCAGGCCCTTATTTGCGCCAGTGAGGTCTCCCAAAAATTCGAGAAAAAGAGCGGAGTTTTCGTTTGCAAGAACCTCAAGTGGACCTTGAAACGCCGCTTCCGTTTGCGCCCCTAATCCACGCCGTTCGAGGAAATTTGCCAAGGTCACTAATTGGCTTCCCGCGTTGACAACGTCATCTTTATCGTTCTCCGCATCTTCACGATCAAGCGCTAGATATCCCACACGCTTTTTGATCCAATCTGAAAAGTCGGGCGTCTTGGGATCGAAATTTAAAACCTGAAGCGCCTCATCCACTCGCTCCAGAGAATCGAAATAAATAAATGCTTCAAATGGGGACTGCTTCATCAACGCTTTCTCTGCATCGCGCGTCTCGCCTAACAAAAATAACAGGTGAATACCCGTCAATCGCTCCGTGTCATTTTTGGAAAAAGAAGCGCTTTTGATCGACTCAAGATCGGACGGGCGAGTGTCTTGGCCCTCCCACTGGCGAATCACAGAGTGGGTATAGCCTCGGCGCGCGGGGCTTTCTTTTTCCGATGCCAGATCGGCGCGTAGCCACGGCAGTGGATCGCCAGTTAAGGCGGCGAGCACTTCAGAAATCTTTGTTTCGCCAGCTTCTAGCGCGGCTTTGCGAGCGGCATCTAGGTCTCCGGCTGCCCGGTGAAAAGCCAATTGCAAAAACAGCGCGTCTTTTCCGAGAGCGGAGTTTACCCTTTGTAGTTCAGCTTCAGAAGTTCCTTGGCTACGGTGAAAATCCGCAAGCGCCATCAATCCCGCCGCGTTGTTTGGCGCCATTTCGAGAAACTTTTTCGCCGCCTGAGGATTTTTTTCGATGAGTGCTTCGCGGGCTGCGAGTATCGCCAATCTTTGTGCTGGCCCCTGAAACTGCTCGCGCACGTCCGTGTTTTTCTCTGCTGCATAGAGCTTCAGAATCTGCTCCCATGCCTTCACGCGAACGAGCTGATTGAGAAGTTGAATCTTTTCATTCGCCGTTGCTTTTGGGTAGCGCTCGATCCACTTGATCACCTGAGGCTCGGTCTCGGGGGTGATCGCCAGCTCGATCCGCCACATAAGTTCCTCTGCCCGGTGCGCGATTTCAGGGTCTGCACCTTCAAGGCAGGCCCTTAGTGCTGGCAAGGCGGCCCCTCCAGCTTCCCAAATCTTCAAAGTCGCATCTTCGCGAATCTTGTAACTCTCGTCGCCGAGCTTGGCGGTGAGACTCTCCATAGTTTCCTCTGCTGCCGCGATCTCGGCGAAACTTTCCTTTGCCAGACCCGCCGCATTCACCCACCCGAGGCATGAAAGGAACAAAAACAATGAGATGAGTCTCGAATTCATGGCTGGGTGCTAGATCGGATTTCCTCTGAACTTCAATCTGCTTTCATGCGGCAAAACTTTCCCCACACGAGCAAGTGACGAGCGCATTGGGATTACTCACTTTGAATCCTCCTTGTTGCAGATCATCTGAAAAATCCAATTCACTGCCACTCACGAAAAGCGCGCTTTTCGGATCGATCACGACATTTACCCCATTGCTTGGGACGAGAATGTCCCGGTCCCGCGGCCCATCGACGAGGTCCATTTTGTATTGCAAGCCAGAGCAACCACCGCCCACCACTGCGATGCGAAGTGCGCCATCGGCCCGCCCTTGGCGCACGAGTAATCCCCGTAAATGCGAGGAAGCACGCTCAAGGACTCTGACTAATTTCTCATTGCCGACTTTGTAATTCACCGCAGTGACCATGCGAAAACGTGCATTAGCTGCGCACCCGAGTCAATCATCTGTTCCTAAACAAACAAGCCACCCGTGTGTGAGTGGCTTGGGAGAATTTTGATTCCAGTAATCTCAAGATTCTGGGGACTCAGCCGCTTCCACTGCGGGATCCACTTCCACCTCATCAGCAACTTTTTTGGCAATCTTTTTCGCCGGAGCTTTCTTTGCGGGAACTTTCTTAGCGGCAGGTGCTTTCTTCGTTGCCTCTTCCTTCTTCACTGGAGATTTCTTGGCGATGCCGCCGAGCTTGATCTGTTCCTTTTTGCGCTTCACGTAGTCAGCACGGCGGCGGCGTTTGATGATTTTTTTAGATTGTTGTCCCATGGTCGGTGCCCATTGGCTAGGGATTCGCGCCCCACTGAGCAAGAGGAAAACATCACGAACTTCTTTCATGCTGGGTGCCAAACTTGATTTCACCCCGCTGGCAGGACTACTGGCCTCCGTTTTCCCGGGCTTCACACCCCGCCGCGCCATTGCGCTTGCGCTGGCGAACGGGCATCCTAGCATCTTGCACCTATCGAAGCTTGGCTTCTCCCATTTCTCCAATGAATCGCATTTTCGTCGAAAAAAAGGCTGCTCACCGTGATGAGGCCCGCCACTTGTTCCTTGATCTCCAAGAATCTCTCTCCATACCCAGCCTGAACGGCATCCGCATCGCGCATCGCTACGAGGTCTTCGGCTTAAGCAAATCTGAATTTGAAATCGCATCCCGCCTGATCCTTTCCGAGCCACAAGTGGATGAAATCTCCCCTGCCCTTTTCCTCGCGGAAAATGAATCTGCATTTGCGGTGGAATTTCTCCCGGGTCAGTTCGATCAACGCGCCGATTCTGCCGCCCAGTGCATGCAGATACTCTCTGGAAAAGACCGCCCCGAGGTGACTTCCAGCAAGATCATCATCCTCGCAGGCGAGCTCTCCCCAGAAGAAATCGCCCGAGTAAAATCCTACGTCATCAATGCGGTAGATTCCCATGAAGTGCCAGTGGCCGCAGGGATTCCCCGTGACGAAGCCGCACCGCCAGCAGACGTTTCCATTCTGATGGGTTTCACTGCGCAAAATCCAGCAGAGATCCGCGCCCATTTTGGGCTGGCGATGTCTGCTGCGGACGTGGCTTTTTGCCAGACTTATTTCCGCGATGAAGAAAAGCGCGATCCCACTCTCACTGAGATCAAGGTATTAGACACCTATTGGTCCGACCACTGCCGCCACACCACTTTTCTCACCGCGCTTGAGGCACCCACCTTCGATGAAGGCAGCGAAGTGATCCAACGCGCATGGCAGACTTACCTCAGCACTCGTGAGAACCTTGGCCGCACTGGGAAACCCATCACCCTGATGGACATCGCCCTCATCGGGATGCGTGAGCTGCGTGCTTCCGGTGAGTTGGACAACCTTGAAATCTCCGAGGAAGTCAACGCCGCCTCCATCGTCGTTCCGGTGATTATTGATGACTTACCCGCAGAGGAATGGCTGGTGATGTTCAAAAATGAAACTCACAATCACCCCACCGAGATCGAGCCATTCGGTGGGGCAGCCACCTGCCTCGGCGGCTGCATCCGGGATCCTTTGTCAGGGCGCTCCTATGTCTATCAGGCCATGCGCGTCACTGGCGCTGGGAATCCTCTCACACCATTTTCCGAGACGCTCGCCGGCAAGCTCCCGCAGCGGAAAATCTGCCAAGTCGCGGCTAAGGGTTACTCGTCTTACGGAAATCAAATCGGCCTTGCCACCGGCCAAGTGGCAGAAATTTACCATCCCGGATACGTCGCAAAACGCATGGAAATCGGCGCCGTGGTCTCTGCCGTGCCGCGCTCCCATGTCTTCCGTGGCACGCCTGCTCCCGGCGATGTGATCTTACTCATCGGTGGCCGCACTGGCCGGGATGGCGTAGGCGGTGCGACGGGATCTTCCAAAGAACACACCGAAACGGCACTGCAAAACTCGGCTGAAGTCCAAAAGGGCGATGCACCCACGGAGCGCAAAATCCAACGCCTTTTCCGCAACCCGGAACTCACTCGCAAAGTCAAAATCTGCAACGACTTCGGCGCAGGCGGTGTTTCCGTGGCCATTGGAGAGATCGCACCCTCGCTCGTCATCCACCTTGATGCACTTCCGAAAAAATACGATGGCCTAGATGGCACTGAGCTTGCCATTTCTGAGTCCCAAGAGCGCATGGCAGTCTGTGTTGCCCGCTCAGAAATCGCCTACTTCTGCGCGGAGGCAGACAAAGAAAACCTCGATTGCGTGCATGTGGCGGATGTCACGGACAGCGGCCGCCTCATCATGACGTGGCGGGGTAAAACCCTCGTCAATCTCAGCCGCGCTTTCCTCGATACCAATGGCGTGCAACAAACGGCCAAAGTCCACGTGGCGGCACCTGTGAAGGCTAGTTTCCACCCGCCAACTTCGCTCAAAGCTCACCTAGCCTCGCTCAATATTTGTTCGCAAAAAGGTCTTGGCGAAATGTTCGATGGCTCAGTAGGTGCTGGCACTGTGTTGTGGCCCTTCGGCGGGAAAAACCAGCTCACGCCGCCGGATGCGATGGTGGCAAAGCTGCCGCTGCTAGAAGGTGATACGGATGTGGCCACTTTCATGGCTTGGGGATTCGATCCATATATTTCCGAAAAATCCCCGTTCCATGGCGCAGTTTACGCAGTGACGGAGTCTGTCTGCAAAGTAGTTTCAGCCGGTTCGCGCATGGCGGATATCCGGCTCACGTTGCAAGAGTATTTCCCCAGACTCGGCAATGACCCAAAACGCTGGGGCTTGCCCTTCGCAGCATTGCTGGGTGCCTTCCATGCTCAGCACTCGCTGCGCCTCGCCGCGATTGGTGGTAAGGACTCGATGTCTGGCTCGTTCAATGAGCTGGATGTGCCGCCCACGCTCGTTTCCTTCGCTCTCGCGCCCGGCAAGGCCAGCCTCGCGCTCTCGCCGGAATTCAAACACGCAGGTTCATCCATTTCATTGTTAGAAATCCCGCGCGATGCCGATAGACTGCCGGATTTTGACAAACTCAAGCTAGCCGCCGCACAACTCTACGATCTGAACCAAGCAGGGAAAATCATCAGCCTCCACCACATCGGGCACGGTGGAATCGCGGCGGCTCTTGCCAAAATGGCCTTCGGAAATGGCATCGGCTGCGTGTGTGGGGAGGAACTAGAGCTTTTCTCGGGTCGCTCTTGTGCATTCCTCATTGAGCATGGCGAAACGCTGCCCGCTTCTCTTGAGTCTAAAATGATCGGTCACACTCAGGCATCACCCATTTTAGTTCTCAACGGCGAGGCGCATTCCTTAGCAGATTTGCAAAATGCATGGACAAGCACGCTCGAACCCATCTACCCGACGAAGGCCGCTTCGCAATCCCAAGCACCAGTCGCATTGTTAGAAAATCATGCGGCCAATGCTACCCCACGACTAGCTCGCCACACTTCCAAGCCGCGGGTTTTGATCCCCACATTCCCGGGAACCAATAGTGAATACGATTCGGCAAAAGCCTTCCGCCAAGCAGGTGCGGATGCTGAAATTTTGGTTTTCCGGAACCTCACTACAGACCATATTGAAGAATCCTTGCGGGCACTCGCGCTGCAAATTTCTACAAGTCAGATCTTGATGTTCCCGGGCGGTTTCAGTGCGGGAGATGAACCAGATGGCTCCGCAAAATTTATCGCAACGGTCATCCGGAATCCTCGCGTGGCAGATGCCATCATGGATCTTTTGAAAAACCGCGATGGCTTGATCCTCGGAATTTGCAATGGTTTCCAAGCATTGATCAAAACGGGTCTCGTGCCTTACGGTGAGATCCGAGACCCGCAGGTGGATGCTCCTACTTTGATTCATAACAGCATCGGGCGTCACATTTCCTGTTATGCAAATACTCGCGTGGTCAGCAAGCTCTCGCCTTGGCTAGCGCAGTGCCAGCTCGGGGAAATCCACAGCATCCCAGTCTCCCACGGCGAAGGAAGATTCCACGCGAGTGATGAGGTGATCACGGCACTTGCCGCAAGTGGCCAGATCGCGACGCAATACACCGATGCCGATGGCATTCCCTCGATGGACATCACCATCAATCCCAATGGCTCTCTCGCCGCCATTGAGGGGATCACTTCGCCCTGTGGGAGGGTTTTTGGGAAAATGACGCATAGTGAACGTGCCGGATCCATGGTCGCCAAAAACATCCCGCTGGACAAGCAGCAGTCACTCTTTCAATCCGGCGTTTCATGCTTTTTTTGAGCAATATTCTGCGCAAATAAGCCACTTATTGCCTATTTTGCGCGGATTATTGCTCAAAATTAAAAAGGTGCTTGAAGAGCGAGCAGAACTATGCTCATTTAAGGCCGAAAGCAATCAATTTGCGCAACTTTTTGCTCACAATGATGTTATTTTTGACCAATTCTCAGATTGAAATAGAACTCGGTAAACGCCTTAAACGCTACCGGCTTGAGGCGAATTTGAGCCAAGCGGAGGTGGCCACTCGCAGCGGCCTCTCACGCCGGACGATCACCTCGATCGAAAATGGTGAGGGCAGCACCCTGCGCACTTTGATCGCACTCATCCGTGCGCTCCAGGCAATGGATACCTTGGATAATTTTCTTCCTGATCACGGCATCAGCCCGATGGCCATGATGCAACTGCGAGATGAGCCGATGAAATATTCCTCAAAACCGCGCAAAACCAAAAACACCAGCCCATGGAAGTGGGGGGATGAAAAATAGCCGCTGGATGGAAATCCCTTGCTTCAATTGA
>JAYULG010000148.1:0-1170 GCA_043763755.1 Akkermansiaceae bacterium
GTGGGTCAGGCGAAGGGTGAGGTTATATTATTGGAAGCAATGGAAGCCGCCACGCACGCGCCGCCGCCACTTGTTAGCATTGGGAGCAGATCCCGACAAGGTGCACATGGCGACGCGCAGTCGCAAAGGCTATTGGCGGATGAGCCAGAATGAGATTGTGCGAATCGCGCTGAACAATCGTTGGTTAGAGGAACAAGGAGTGCCGGACATGAAAGCCGTCTGGATCGTTCTTCATTACGGGGAAAAGACCGCAAGCTAATTGGAACCGCCCTGTACGGAGCCGTACGCAGCGTGGTGTGGGACCCGGGAGCTAACTACTCCCGGGGACCCGATTGTGCTTCGCGGGTTATCTTCTTCGTAGCCCGTAGTGAGGATTCCTATGATGATGTCTAATCACCATGATCCGATTGTGGATAAGACGCTCCTCAAACAGAATATGGTATGGAAACCGCTCGAGGTTGCTTCGCCTTCTTCCGCTTGGGTCGTAGTGATGTCTCTCTGGATACTTTTCGATGTAATCGATAGCGTCATCAATCTCCTTCCAGAACTTGTCGCGCAACTCACCCGAGATCTCCGCATACATCGCGGCGATCTCGCGTGCATCCTTCGCTGCCCTGGGATGGATAATAAGTGGCTTAATAGTGCCACTCATCGCCCGCAAAGCCTGCGGAATTCCTCCTTGGTTACGCCAACTGCTGCTCCAGAGTCCATCTCCGCAGATCGACTATCGACCTCTTCATCGTCAACCCAGTAGTGGGTATCATCGAGACTCCCAAGCAGCAGAATGGCCAATTCAGCCCGCTCAGGCTTGGAGAGGCAGACGACAGACTCCCGTATTTCAGTAAACCTACTCACGGAGCTTAAATACCTTGTCCTGCTCAGATTTCCAGTCCGAATTTTCAGCACAACGTTCGATGTGCGCCCACCGGCGCGGTTGAAGGGATGTTGAAATGAAATTGAGGTGCTTATGCCGGTTGGTGCATCACGTCTTATGTGTGCCTAGCATGGGCACGTTGTAAATGGAGTTCAAGTCCCTTGTGGAAATGCCAAACATGAAAATGAACAAACCACCACCAGAAGCCAAGCGCGGAAGGGCGACCGACCGCGTGAAGGAAGGCGATGGGAGTGCCCGAAGGGCCGCGATAGCGGTAATTCATAAAACGAGAAGCC
>JAYULG010000149.1:0-4084 GCA_043763755.1 Akkermansiaceae bacterium
TCTTCGAGTTCCAAAGTAATCATACTCATGGGTCGAAGGTATCATGATGGATCGGGAGCGGCAATGACGGGGATTGTGAAATTTAAACAGTGGGAAGTCCGAACCGACTTTGAGCATGCTGCGGGCGTTGAGTTTTTCTACTAACAGCCGGCATTTCGGCAGCAGGCCGGCGTGGCGGAGGGAGAGAACATCGAACATTGAACGCCCAACATTGAACATCGAAGTGGGAGAAAATGGGATTCAGTGCTTGCTGCGGAGCCGGAGGACTTTGATGCCGGGGATGGTGTCGAAGTGTGGGTCGCGATGCACGAGGATGAGACCCGCCACGTTCGCGACTCCGGCGATGAGAGCATCGGCCAAAGGCAGACGACCTGGTGCGGTATTGCGCAAACGGATCGCGGCGAGAGAGGATTCGGCGTCCACCGGAAGGAGAGTGGTTAGGCTGACGGTGTATTGCAGGAAGACATTTTCCCGCACTTCCACTTCGGGCACCAGTTCGCGCAGTCTGGTGTCGAGCTCGACCCAGGAAGGGGCCGCGAGGGCCACGACGTTTGGCCCCTGGGCAAGCAGGTTTTCCACTTCGTCGGCGCCAGGTTCATCTAGGTAGTGGGCGAGAATGGCGGAGGTATCGAGCAAATGGGTCATTCGAGGTGGGTAGAGCGAATGGATTCATCAGCAGTTCGCTCGGCGAGCAAGGTGGCGCTGGGGTCTTGTCCCGGTTTGAGGAATTGCTTCCCGGCTCCACGCAGGCTGGCAGCGATGACGGACGGATCTGGCAGGACGATGCAACGAATTTCATCAGCATTGGAAGATAGTTGCCATTCGATGCGGGACCCGCTTTTGAGACCGATGCGGTTGGCAATGGCCGCTGGGATGGTGATTTGATTTTTTCCTGTGACCGTTGTAATCATGGTAATAACATCTTTCATGGATATATAGATATCAAGTAATTTAATAGCTACTTGAAGTTTTTATTTTTCTTTGAGTTACCCTGTATGGATACATCGGCGCGTTGAGGATTATGTCAGCGGAGGGGCGCGGAGGGGTAGCATTGAGTTTTGGGAAATGGACTGGGATTAAATTTCAAATGAGCATGATGTCATGTTGGCGGAATCGACCACCGATTGGAACTTGTTGGTGTCCGCTTTTCTGAGGCAACGGGATTGGGCGATGCCCTGCTAGTTTTCCCTTGCCAGCGGGGTGAGAACATCTCAGCTTTCTGGTGTTCGTATGATTACTCGTTTATTTTCAGCGGCTTTACGTGGGGTAGATGCACAAGAAGTCGAAGTAGAGGTGAATGCGCGCGGTGCGGATAAGCCAATGGTGATCATCGTGGGGCTGCCAGATGCCGCGGTGAGAGAGTCCTCGCAACGAGTCACC
This sequence comes from Akkermansiaceae bacterium, assembly GCA_043763755.1. Taxonomy (GTDB): domain Bacteria; phylum Verrucomicrobiota; class Verrucomicrobiia; order Verrucomicrobiales; family Akkermansiaceae; genus Luteolibacter. Next base: position 1,381 of record JAYULG010000149.1, read on the forward strand.
TCAGCCATTGGGGCCTCGGCGCTGCACTTGGAAGATGGGGTTAAGACGGTGAATCTCGCACCCGCAGATTTGAAGAAAGAAGGTCCTTCATTTGATTTGCCGATCGCGCTGGCAATGATCGCGGCAAGTGGAACGAAGCCCTTCAACGCGGACGATTGTTGCGTGGTGGGTGAACTGGGGCTGGATGGTGCTGTGAGGCCGGTGAAGGGCGTGCTTTCCATCGCGCTGGAAGCGAAACGGCGTGGGCGGACGCGCTTGTTTGTCCCAGAAGTAAATGCACCAGAGGCGGCGGTGATCCGGGGAATTGATGTATTTCCCATCCGCAATTTGAAGGAGGCTTGGGACTTTCTAAATGGTGATATTGTGATCCCACCATTTCTTCTGGATCGGCGTGCGTTTTTCAATTCTCACCGATCTTATGAGGTGGATTTCGATGAGGTGAAAGGCCAGCACCACGTCAAGCGGGCGCTCGAAGTGGCAGCAGCAGGCTCGCACAATTTACTGATGATTGGCCCGCCGGGGACCGGGAAATCTATGTTGGCCAAACGCTTGCCGACGATCATGCCGGACATGACTGAGGAAGATGCAATAGAAACGACCAAGATTCACTCCATCACGGGCATGCTGGACTCGAAAAAAGGCTTCCTCACCACGCGTCCATTTCGCTCGCCGCACCACACCATTTCAGATGCGGGATTGCTCGGCGGTGGGACTAATCCGGGGCCGGGGGAAGTTTCACTTGCTCACAATGGTGTGCTTTTCCTCGATGAGCTGCCTGAGTTCCGGCGGCAGACACTGGAGGTGCTGCGCGGGCCGTTAGAGGACTATCAAGTTACCATTTCGCGGGCAGCGGGCACGCTGACATTTCCTTCTCAGTTCATGCTCGTAGCGGCCATGAATCCCTGCCCTTGCGGCTATTACGGAGATATGAAACGCGAGTGCCGCTGCTCGACGCGGCAAATCGAACATTACCGACAGAAAATTTCCGGGCCGCTGTTAGATCGGATTGATCTGCACGTGGAGGTGCCTCTGGTGGACTTCCGCGAGCTATCGTCCAATACCAACCTAGGGGAAAAGTCAGAAACGATCCGTGCCCGGGTGACGGAGGCCCGGCGGATTCAGAATGAGCGCTTCAAGCGAGCGTCAAACACCACAAATTCATCAATGGGTTCGCGCCAAGTCCGTGCGCATTGCCAGCTCAATGCCGAGGGCAATGAGTACCTTGAGCAAGCGATGGAGGAAATGCATTTTTCCGCTAGGGCGCACGACCGCATCCTGAAAGTGGCCCGCACCTTGGCGGATCTCGCAGGGGCTCCAGAAATCCGCCCGACGGATATACTGGAGGCTATCCAATATCGGTCGCTGGATCGGAAGTTGTTCACCTGATTTGCTGCCTTCTGCGCTGTGTAACTCGGAGTTTGACTTGGTGGAGATTTGAGTTTCGCTCCTCGGGCTGCCTCGGCGATCCCTTGCGGTGAGTTCCCAACGATAAATGCATGATGCTGACTTCTGCCCTGCCTCCGATGGACAATGATTTCTGTTGGGAAACATTTTTAGGTGAGTTTTCCCTCGCTGCTGAGTCTGCAGGTTTTCGAGCGCTGGAGTTGATCAGTTTACCTGCTGGCCCACTGATGGTGTGGCAGCGAAAAGGGCCCGGCAGCCGCGTCTATCTCTCGGCGGGTATGCATGGTGATGAACCTGCTGGCCCCATCGCGCTTTTGAAAATGATGCAGGCCAGCTATTTTTCGGAGCGGATTCATTGGGTGATCTGCCCCGCGCTGAATCCCAGCGGCCTCGCATCCTCGCGCCGCGAGAATGCGGATGGGGTAGACATGAATCGCGATTACTGGACCTTGACCACGCAAGAAGTGGCTGCGCATACCGATTGGCTGAACTCCCAACCCGCGCCTGACCTTGCCGTTTCGCTGCATGAAGATTGGGAAACTAGTGGCTTCTATTTTTACGAAATTAACCTTGGCGAGGACGATCCCGAGCGTGCTGCTGATATCTTAGCTGACGTCCGACCGTGGTTCCCGGCAGAAGCTGAATCCATGATCGATGGCCACGAATGCCGTGAACTCGGATGGATTTTCCACGCTGCAGAACCAGATCTCCATGAAGGCTGGCCGGAAGCCATCTACCTCGCAAAAATGGGCTGCCCGCTTTCATTGACCTTTGAGACTCCGAGCCAAGGGAAACTCGCAGACCGCGTCGCAGCGCATTGTGCCGCAATCCGAGTGGCCTGTGCACAAATGTTAGATTAAATCTGCAAGTGCCGCTTCCAAGTTAGGGAAGCGAAATTCAAAGCCATCTGCGTGGAGTGCGGCAGGCTTCGTTTTTTGCCCAGCCAATAGCGCACCGCCAAACCCACCAAGAACAATTTTCAGGACAAACCCGGGCACTGGAAAAATCGCTGGACGGTGGACTGCTGCGGCAAGTTTACGGGTGAAATCTGCATTCCGCTCAGGGGCGGGCGCCGTGCCATTGATCGGGCCAGTCAGCGTTTCTGACATCACCGCATGCACCATCGCCGCCCGTAGATCTTCTAAATGCACCCATGGCATCCATTGCTTCCCGGAACCTAGCCTGCCGCCGATCCCTGATTTAAAAACAAGCATTAGTTTTTTAAATGCTGAGCCATCGCGCCCGAGAACGATGCCGATGCGCACTGGCACCACACGCACACCGAGCGCCTCTGCTTTCA
>JAYULG010000150.1:0-15141 GCA_043763755.1 Akkermansiaceae bacterium
GTGAAAGTCACCCGCTTTTCCCACTGACTCGTCAGGTAGAACAACCGCTTAACTCCCGCATTTTCTACCATCACCACGCCGCCCAGAATATCTGGCGAGCTAAGGATCGTGCGTCCTTCATATCTGAACCACTTCCAGAATCCCAGAAGGGCAGCTACCAGCAACAACAGCGGAAAGATTTTTTTCATAAAAATTAGTGGATGGAAGCAAACAAAATTCCCCATCGAAGTCCACCGGGAAAAAGCAATACCCGCCCCTTTGTCACCGCAGCCACTCAAATCAATCAGACGCAAGCAAGATCTTGACAGTGTCCAGAACACGCTCAAATCTCCCCTTGTGAGTGAGCCAGCAGATGTCCTCCGTCAACACGAAATCCCCATCACTGCCCAGCGCTTGGCGGTGATGCGGGCGGTTGCTAGCTGGCCACACAGCACGGCGGAGGCCATTGCAGAGGCGGTGCGATCGCAAATTGGCACAATTTCCCGCCAAGCGGTGTATGACGCTCTCAGTATTTTGGTGAAAAAAGGGTTGATCCGGCGCATCCAGCCCGCCGGCTCCCCGACGCTTTACGAAGACCGCGTGGGCGATGATCACCACCATGCGATCTGCCGCACCTGTGGCACCACTACCGATGTGGATTGTGCGGCGGGCGCGGCGCTTTGGTTGACTGCGAATCAGCCCACAGGATTCCTCATTGACGAGGCAGAGGTCACTTACTGGGGCACTTGCGCTGCGTGCCAAGCCGCTCACCTGCCAAGAATGCCTGATGAAAAATTTCCCATCTAATTCACTTCCAAATCATATGAACGAAAACACAACTCAATCGAAATGCCCCTTCAATCACGCAGCCGGCGGCGGCACTACCAATCAAGATTGGTGGCCGAATCGCCTCAAAGTAGAGCTGCTGCATCAACATTCTAGCAAGTCCAGCCCGATGGGGGATGACTTCGATTATGCTGAAGAATTCAAGAGTCTGGACCTCGCCGCAGTGAAGGATGATCTCGCTGCATTGATGACAGATTCGCAAGATTGGTGGCCGGCGGACTTCGGCCACTACGGCCCATTTTTTGTGCGGATGTCTTGGCACAGTGCAGGCACTTACCGCACTGGCGATGGCCGTGGCGGAGCAGGCCGTGGTCAGCAACGGTTCGCGCCACTCAATAGTTGGCCAGACAATGGCAATTTAGACAAAGCCCGGAGATTGCTCTGGCCGATCAAAATGAAGTATGGCCGCAAAATTTCGTGGGCCGATCTGATGATACTCACTGGAAACGTGGCGATGGAGACCATGGGTTTCAAAACCTTTGGCTTTGGCGGTGGCCGCGAGGATGTCTGGGAGCCTGATCAAGATGTTTATTGGGGCGCCGAGACCACTTGGCTGGGCGGAGATAAACGCTACACAAATGGCTCTCCCGGCGTTGAAAAAGCGGGTGCGGTGCTCCCTGCGGATGACATCGCAGATGGGAAAATGCACGGACGCATTCTTGAGTATCCACTTGCGGCGGTGCAACTTGGCCTCATTTACGTGAACCCGGAAGGCCCCGATGGGAACCCAGATCCACTGGCGTCTGCGCGGGATATTCGCGAGACTTTTGGTCGCATGGCGATGAATGATGAGGAGACCGTCGCCCTCATCGCCGGGGGTCACACTTTTGGAAAAACCCACGGTGCAGGCCCTACTTCACACGTTGGGGCCGAGCCAGAAGGTGCAGGCATTGAGGAACAAGGCCTCGGTTGGAAAAGCAGCTTCGGCAGCGGTAAAGGCGGCGATGCCATCACCAGCGGCCTTGAAGTGACGTGGACCACCAAGCCCACCGAGTGGAGCAATGATTATCTCGAGCACCTCTTCAACTATGATTGGGAACTCACAAAAAGCCCGGCAGGTGCCCATCAATGGACTCCCAAAAACGCCGCTGGAGCACACACGGTGCCGCACGCGCACGATGCTACAAAACGCATTTCCCCGTCCATGCTCACCACGGATATCGCGCTCCGTGTCGATCCGGCATACGAGAAAATTTCGCGTCATTTCATGGAGCATCCCGCCGAGTTTGCCGATGCATTTGCTCGCGCATGGTTCAAGCTCACCCACCGCGATATGGGGCCACGCGCCCGCTACCTCGGTGGTGATGTTCCTGCGGAAGTCTTGATCTGGCAGGATCCGATTCCCGCCGTGGATCATCCGTTGATCGAGGCCGCAGACATTGATGTCTTGAAAGCCAAAATTGCCGCCTCGGGCCTCAGCGTTTCCGAGCTGGTTTCTACCGCATGGGCATCTGCTTCCACCTTCCGGAATTCTGACAAACGCGGCGGTGCAAACGGTGCACGCATCCGCCTCGCACCCCAGAAGGATTGGGAAGTGAATCAACCTACCCAGCTCGCCAAAGTGCTGGCAGTGCTGGAAGGCATCCAAGCAGACTTCAATCACAGCACGGCAGACGGCAAACGAGTTTCCCTTGCCGATCTCATCGTCCTCGCGGGTGGCGTAGGTATCGAGAAGGCCGCAAAAAACGCAGGCCATTCCACCACCGTGCCATTCACGCCCGGGCGCATGGACGCATCACAGGAGCAGACAGATACAGACTCCTTCGCCGTGCTTGAGCCGATGGCAGACGGTTTCCGCAATTACCTAAGGGCGAAATACACCGTCACCTCTGAGGCATTGCTCATCGATAAGGCACAGCTCCTCACGCTTTCCACCCCAGAGCTTACTGTTTTGATCGGCGGCTTGCGCGTTTTACAAACCCCGTCTGGTGAAAATAAACATGGAGTTTTCACCAACCGTCCCGAGGCACTCACACGCGATTTTTTCCTCAATCTGCTAGATATGAATACCGTCTGGCTGCCCACTTCCACTGCCGCAGATGACTTCCAAGGGCGCGATCGTCACAACGGCACCATCAAATGGACAGCTACCCGCGTGGACCTTATCTTCGGCTCGGATTCGCAACTCCGCGCCCTTGCAGAGGTGTATGCATCGTCTGATGCCGAAATAAAGTTCATCCATGACTTCATCGCTGCGTGGGTGAAAGTTATGAACTTGGACCGCTTCGATCTTATAGCTCAGTAAGCATCAATAGAAGTTTGAAGGCCGCGTCACCAGACGCGGCCTTTTCATTGTAGTTAGCAGCATCTCACACCAAGCGGTTCAGTACTTTAGACTCTACATTACCAACTCTTCCTCAGTCACCCGAGTGAGAGAGATACGCGGGTGCATCTGAATCGGAACTTCCGCGACGGTGGTGACGATCTCATTTGCACCTGCATCTTGTAAGGCCTTTAGCGCTTCAGAAGCTATATCCTGCCCACCCCAGAGACCCACGATGATCTGTAAATCCGGGAAGCTAGACCGCAGCCTAGTGCATAAATAGCGTGCTCTGCTAATAGATGTGGGCGAGACTACAGATATACAAATTATATTGGTTCCTGTGCCAGCTACCCACGAGGATAATTCGCCAGAAAGTAGTTTAGAAGAAGCATTGATTGCGGTAATCCCTTCAGTTCGCAATGAGAACGCGAGCATTTCAGCGGCGAGTTCATCGCGACGTGCTTTGGCTGGAATGATACATATATCATGGCCGGAATTGGAATCTATCGTCTCGGAAAATTCCGGGCGCTCTGCTAACTCATCAAGTATATCAGACAGACCCTGCTCAATAAAATGGAGCTGCTCATTTTCTAACTGCCCATGCCGATGGTCCATTCCAGCAGCGATTATCACCGGGATGAGAACTGAGTCAAAAAGTGCGGCAGGCGTGTTTGCTTTCAGGTAGGTGTCCACCAGTTCCATTTCATCATGCTCACCCGCGCGGTGGAGCCGATGGTAACAATCTTCAGCAGGTGTCAGTGGCTCCTCATCACTCAGCACAATACTGAGAAATGCCAGCCGCGGAATGTGGCGGCCCATCACCACCAGACAGACAGTGAGCGGGGTAGCAAGAATCAGTCCCACCGGACCCCATAGCCACGTCCAGACGAGAGCAGCTACGATCAAGGCCATCGGGGTCACTCCCGTGCTGGCACCATAGAGCCATGGTTCCATTACATTATTGCTAAACAGCTCTAACACTACAAACAGACCCAATGTGAGAGCAGGCGCCATCCAATCGGGTGAAACTGCAAGTGATAGAGTGATAGGAAAAACAGCCGCGATCCACGGGCCTACGTATGGGATGAAACGCAGCAGAGTTGCAAGCGCACCCCACAAAATCGCATTTGGCACGCCTATGAAATAAAGCCCGATTGCCACAGGTATGCCATATGTCACATTCACTATAAGCTGCATCAGCAGATATTTAGAAACTCTTGATCCCGCCTCGTCCATCGCCCGTGAGGTGGCACTGATTCGACCTTGGCCGATAAGCCGTATCACACGATTTCGCAAATCCTCGCGCTGGAGAAGCATGAAAATAAGCAACAAGAGCACCAATCCTATAGTGCCCAGCGGCCCAAGCACTGGCGCTAAGATCCCTTGCAAAAACTCTACACCTTGGTTCTTTCCACTCACCACTTCCACTGAAAGTGGTTTCTGTTCAGGATCTTTGACTGCCTCAGGGAGCAATCTAGTTTCTTGAGTATCTCTCCCCGGGAGATCTTTTTTTAGTTCTTCCCACGTCTCCGAGATTTTTGAAAACGGTCCTCCGTCAGGCACTTTCACTGCGCGCATTTTCGCACGAATATTCTCCTTGTAGTCTGGTAGCTGATTCGCGAGATCCACCACCTGCCGAGCGAGCACCCACCCGGTGGCACCAGTGACGGCGAAAATCATTGCAACGACTAACAGAACTGCACCGATGCGGCCTACCCAGCGCTGAAGCCGCGTGACTGATGGTGCCAACATGAAAGTAAGCAGCGCTGCAAGGGCAAATGGAACCAGTAGCTCGCGCCCAAAATAAAGAGATAAAACAATAAATGATGCCAGCAGGATATTTGAAATCGTAGCTAGAGACTCAGCAGAAGTTACTTTTTTAGAAGGCGAGGCCATTAGAATAGAAATAGATAGCCCGCTCAGAGATCACAGGTTTCACATTGATATACAAGCAGCAAGTCACGGAATACATTTATACTCTGGCGGTGGAAATGGCTATTCACCTAAAGGAACCCGGGTGTGGATAGAAGTGCCCTGACCCAAAGCAGATTTCACGCGAACTACAGCACCCACAGCGGTTGCACGTTCATGCATGCTATGTATGCCAATTCCGGATTGCAGATTGGGTAAAGCAGGATCGAATCCTATCCCATCGTCTTCAATGGAAATTTCCACAAACGCACCAGACTCGGTCAGATGGATGGTTACATGCTTCGCTTGCGCGTGATTCTCGACGTTTTTCAGGGCTTCTTGTAGAATGCGATAGCATGCAAGTTCGGCGGCCGGAGGAAGTCGTTTAGTCAATGGCCCGCAGTTTAAGCTTAGAGGAATTCCTGTCCGATTTGAAAACTCGTTGGTGTCGCTCTGAAGCATCGCACCGAGGCCTAAGTGATTGAGCGCACTTGGCCGCAAATGCCGTGAAATGCGTTCAACCGCTGAAGCTGCTTCCCCTATCATTTTGCGGAGTTTTTTCATATCACGCTTAGCACTCAAGTCATTCGCTGGAAGTTTTATTGCGATCACCTCACTGTGCATAAGTATCGCACAAAGAAGCTGCGTGATATGGCCATGGAGTGCTAGCGCCACACGCTCACGGTCTACTTCCTGCGCCTCGAGCAACCGTTGAGAAAAGCTGGGTAATTTGTGCATGCCATTGCATGTCTCCGTCATGTCCGTCACGATCACTCCAAAAGTGAGACTTGGGCCACTATTTCCAATTTGTCCACGCATTGAAATCAACACGGAAAGAGGTGTGCCATCAGCTCGGTTCAGAATCACCTGGAGCTTCGATCCACTCTCATCAGCAGCATCGAAAACAGATGATAGCCTCACCTCGTCCTCCGAACTGAAGAAGGATAGCAATGAAGCTCCATTTAATTGCTCAATTGGAAGTTGAGTCATCTCTGCAAAGCACTGATTTGCATATAGGACTGTGTGATCACGCGCCACAATGAGCATTCCTTCGTTTATTGATGCCACTAACTTGCTCAACTCATCAATCGGGGTAAGCTCAGCACACAGCGCGTTAACCTTTGCAGTATCATACAAGTGGGGGGCAGATATCATCTTATATTTGGAATTAAGCACTCGAAATTAAAACGACTTATTTTCATGCTTTACAATGTGAACGTGCGGCTTAATCCGAAATGGCTCTCCCTAAATCAAAATAGAAGTTTTTTAATCTACTTGACGTAACCTAGCTTTACGCAGCGGCGATTTGAGAAATTTGTTGGCAGATATCATGTGCAATCGCAGACAACTCCCGGGCAGATACCTCCTTTTGATCTAAGATCTTAGAAAGCATCCTACTTTCAGCGTAAAAGCCCATTGCGCTTGCCCAACATACAAGCCAGTTATACATGGCAATTTGGTGGCTAAGAACCTTTTGACTCACGCAAATAAGAGCGGAATCAATTTCCGCAGCCGATTGAAATACACTTGTCTTTGACTCCAACTCATCGGCGAAGCCGCCAAGCATACCATTAGAAGAAAAGCCAGATTTGCTATCAAAAGTTACAAAAATTCTTTCCAACGTTTTGACGTTGCCACGTGCTTGATCAAAACAAAATTTAAATGATGTTTTTAGATCTCTATCCCTTGCGACACGTCTCATTTTCGGCAGGTGCAATCTAAGTTGCACTTCTGAAGAGAGAATAGATCCAAGTTCTGTTGTAAAGAGTTTTCCTAGTGATGTCGTGAACACGATGGTGATATTCTTGCAAAGCTTGCGCTAAGGGGTTTCTGCGAGCTCATCTATTTGATTGACTATTTACTGTCTGAGGAAAGGACGGACCTTAGAGTCTTTTTCTGGCAAGCCAGACGCAAGGCTATCTAAAATATTTAACCTGCTGTCATTTGTCAGTTCGGCTGAATCTTTCCCAGAGTGTTGTCTTTGGTCTGCTAGCCACACCAGTAGTCCGACTGCACACGCCAGCATAATCAGTTGCATTCGCTTTCTTGCCTCACCATTTGTGCCCCCACGGGACGTCTGAAACCGTCTATTGCCAGGCGATACCAAACCTATACTTGAGGAAAGAAGAAATGCGTTCATAGAATTGGCCTATTACTGACCTTCGTGGAACTCACCTGCATGCCGCAGAATCGTTGGCGACGTGATGATAAGTTTTTTCGGACGCTGAAGCATGCTACAGAGCTTTACCGCACCTAGACCTAGCAACACCGCAGGTGCCAACGCAACTGCCGTCCGAACTTGCAACACCAACAATGAGCGGATCGGTAGGCGGTGCAAGCAATAGCCAGCCCCTAGTGCAAGAAGGACTGCCTTGCCTGGAGATGCAACAGCAAGCCTTTCATATTTGTGATAGGTTCTAGAAACAGCTACCTTGGCATCAGTCACGAGCCCTTGAATGTTTTCCTCGATAGTTGGATTACTGCTCAATAAATTTTCCATGATTACCAGATTTTAAGGTTTGAGGCAGCTCGTGATAGGCGATCTGACATGCTTGAAACCAGATCGTTCGCTTGACCCAACGACCGATCTACCAGCCTTTGGGGAGGACTACATGTCCTCCGCCCGGACATCACAAGACACCCCAGTGCGAATCCAAAAACAATCGCGCCTACTACGCATGACATCGGATTTTCCTGAATTCGTAGGCGGGATTCGTCAATAACGTCCTCTGATTTAACCCGTAATTTTTCAGCGACCTCTCGCGCAGATTCGAGGTGGGGTGCTGCAGACTTTTCTACCTTGGTAGCAACTTCGTCTACGTAATTTTCAATTTGATTGGTGTTCATTTTTAGTTGTGAAGAGTTGTTAATATGAAGTGCAAACGATTATGGTTTCATTAAAGAACGCGGCGTCCTTGGATCAGTTTTACTAGGACTACGATGATCGCAAGGACTAGAAGAACGTGAATAAAGCCGCCTAAGAGCGTGCTGGTTACAAGTCCCAAGGCCCAGAGGACAATTAGGACGATGGCGATGGTCATTAACATGGCAGTAGATTTTATGGTTTAAATGTGTTTTGTGTAATCCTGGGAACTATCTTGCAGCAGCGTCTTTAATATTATCACCGGTTTTTTCAACGTCTCTCCCAAAGCCTTGCACTGTTCTGCAATTCGACCCAAGAAGAGCGAGTATTGTTGCTCCAAGAACTAATGAAGAAATGCGGAGTGTGATAAGTTTCATAATGTTGTGATGTTTGTTTTGTGGAATAATGATGTATCTGGAATTGAAATAACTGATCAAAGCTGATTTCGCTCTCATTTCCAGACACGCATTAGAATTAGTTGGAACCCGTAGATTGTTCTATAGGGTTAAACCCTACTAACGGTTGGAGTGAACATGCATGAGATCATTAAGACTAAAGTAGGGTATTACCCCATGGAAGGTGGGGCACATTCGCGTCAGCATTCCCCAAGTTCGTGCCTGTGCCATCACACACAAGAACATCGACCAACTAATAAACCAACATAGCAATGAAACATACCAACTTACTAATCCTCGCCCTAATTTCAACTCTCATTATTTCGTGCGACAAGCAAAAAGCCGCAATTGATGATAAAAATGAAGCTATTCAAGAATCCATCGATGAGCGCAAAGAACAAGTGGATGAGGCTGCTGAACGTGCGACAAAACAAGCTGATATCAATGCGAACGTGGATGCGGCTCAGATCGAAGCAGACAAGGAATCAATGAAAGCTCAACTGGATGCGGATCGCAAAAAGGCAGATGCTGCTGCGGAGGCTGCAAAAGCGAAGATTGATGCTGAAAACGAGTAAGTCGCGAATCACAGCTATCATTTAAAGTCAGCAGCCCAACACTCTATATGATGTGTTGGGCTGCTTCATTTCTGAGTGGAATTAGTGTTTATGAAGCAGCTACCATCTCTTTCAAACATGTGGTCTCAATGCCGAACTTTTGTCAGGAATTTGCACAAAGACTGAGGTGCTCACGCCTACTGTAGATTCAATTCGAAACTCACCTCCGATCATCTCCACCCGCTCTCTCATCCCTAGCAACCCTAGGCGATTGTTTCTCTTCGCACCTCCCTTTCCATTCACTTCGAAGCCTTGGCCATTGTCTCTAATCTCCATCTGAACTACACCCTCAGTGTGATTGATTCGAACTAGGATTTCGCTAGACTTTGCATGTTTCACCACATTGTTGAGTGCTTCTTGGAAGACGCGGAAAAGGGCAATTTTTATAGCGGCTTTTAATTGTTCCACCTCTGGAAATACCGCCAGCTTCACTCGTATGCCTGTGTTTGTGATGAACTCATTGATAAATATTTCAAACGCTGGAACGATCCCAAGATCATCCAGCATCGCAGGACGCAATTCCCTAGCAAATCGATGCACGACAGATACTGCATTTTCGACAAGCTTGTGCGTTTCCAGAATTTGCTTCCGCAGTGCTGAGTGATCCGTCTCGGTAGATTTACTAAGAGTTGCGAGATGCACATTAATGCCAACCAATGTTTGCGCAATGATGTCATGAAGCTCACGGCTGATGCGTTTCCGCTCTTCTTCCTGCACATGTAGCAACTGATGAGAAAAGCTACGCAACTGTGTTTGCAGCTTGCGTGATTGCTTGAGCAATACGCTTTGCTGCACGCGAGTTTCGTGCAACGATTCTTCAGTCAATTTACGTCGGCTTACTTCTTCCTTGAGTTTTAAGTTAGAAGCGGTCAAAAGTTCTAGCTTTCTACGAGTTTCCTCTGCCCTCTTGCGCTCGGTGACATTGATAAAAAAACATACCACCCCATACTCACCCGCAGGAAGGCCCACGCGCTGGATTTGCCACTCGTAGTCTTCTCTCACTCCTAAGTCCCGCCGCCGTTCACTGAAGCTCGGAGAAATATACGCCTCTCCTGTTTTTAGGGTATGCCGAAAACGTGAGATAACATTCTTAGCAACTTGTGGCTTCCATTGACTTCGCACAATTTCAGAAAAGTCTCGGCCGATGAGCGGCACCACATCTTTGAAGACATGCAATGCGATGGGATTGACTTGTTGCACGCAGAATTCTGCGTTTACCAAGTAGATTCCAATCGGTGCTTGATCGATGAGGGCAGAAAATAATGCTTCGTTTCTGCGCAATGCGTCTTCGGCGAGTTTCCGCGCTGTGATATCGCGAATGTTGCACTGGATCACCGCCTTGGAGCCCTCCTGATATAGATTTGCCACGACTTCTACCTCTTGATGGCGGCCTGCCTGAGTTTTGAGTGGCAGATCTTCATAGCGTATTCTGTGGCTAACCTTCAACTTCTGAAACATTTCCCGGCTAGCAGACTCATCTCCGAGCAGCCCGATTTCATACAGCTCTTTTCCTAGAAATTGCTCGTACGTGTAGCCGAGCAAGCGCGACATGAAGGGGTTTGCATCCGTGATCTTGCGAGTGGCCGGATCTAGTAAAAGAACGCCATCATGTGCCGCTTCAAACAAGCGGCGATACCGAATCTCCGAAACATGCACTGCTTCCTCAGCATACTTCCGCTGGCTGATATCCATCATTGCAACGCGGCACTCACGCCCGCATGAAGAGCGCTGGAGTTCTATATTCACGTCCCTCCTCGACGGATCTTTGCTCAAAATTACGGACTCGATCGCGCTTTTGATTTCGTCGTTAAAAACTTTTTCGAGCAACACTTGAAACGCTGGACGCTGTTCGGGAGAGAGAAGAGATGAGAAAGATTTCCCTATAATCCGAGAGCGCTCCATTTTCACGAGCGTAGTAGCGGTAAGGTTTACTTGTAAAATCGTTCCATCAGGATTGATTGTAAAATAGCCCACTGGCGCAAACTCATAGAGGTCAGAAAATTTTTCGAGCAATGCCTCTGCTTCGTCTCGTGCGAGACGAAGTTCATTATTTTGCATTTCTAGCTCGACCTGATGCACTTCTAATTCATGAAGCAATCGACGCACGTCAGATTCCGTTTTTGCAGTGGGTATAGGCTGCGGCGCTGCACCTGCCTTCTGTTCGGCAAGCCGTCGTATTGCTGCGGCTTGCTTCTTGGTTTCAAGTTTCTTTGGCATGGGAGGATGATTCAGAGGTTCTTAGGATTGATGACTTTTTCTTCTGCCTCGTGCGATCGCTTGCGTTCTACCTTTAATTCCACACGGGCTTTGTCTAGCTCTGTGGCCTGTCCTACGAGGCGTTGCTCGAGGACGAGCTGCATATCGTTCAACTTAAGCTCCAATGTCTTGGCGACTGTGATATCCCAAAAGGTGATTACCACTCCATCGATCCGATCATCCAAGGTCCGGTAAGGCATGGTGCGCACCGTATACCAGCGGCCATCTCGTAGGGGAACTGCTCTCTCGGTGAAGCCAAGTTTTTGCAATACTTCACGGGCATCATCCGGTAACTCGGGGTATAATAAGTCTGAAGCAAGGTCTGTGATCGGGCGCCCCACATCGCCAGGTATGAGTTGTATGATTTTGGTGGCTTGTGTGGTGAAGCGGCGCACGCGCATGTTGTTATCGAGGAAAAGCGTGGCAATGTCCGTGCTATTGAGCAGATTTTTCATGTCATTATTAGACCTTGATAGCTCATCCACCTTGCATTGGAGTTCTGCATTTACCGTCTGTAGCTCTTCATTGAGTGATTGCATCTCTTCCTTTGAAGTCGTGAGTTCCTCATTCGCAGATTGCATTTCCTCATTGGTGGACTGCATCTCCTCATTGGTGGATTTGAGTAATTCATGGGTCGTCTGCATTTCATCCCGTGTGCCCTGAAGCTCGGCGCGTGCGTGTTGGAGTTCTCGCTCCATTTCGATCACTCGCTTGCCACGGGAGGCTTGTGATTTAGGAAGGATCTCTTCCTTGCTTGCAAGGGGCGCCGCTTGCAATGTGAATACGATCATGAACAAGCCCCGCAGCGGCTCATTTTCTTGGATTTTCTCAACAGAAACGTTCACGTGATGCGTAACTCCATTATTACTAATTTTGATGCCATTCAGCAATATGGGACTAGGCTGCCGCATCGCCTGCTGGAATGCGCCTATTAGCTCATGCCGCAGTCCATCACGGGCCATCGCGAAGACGTTCCAGTTCGCCTTGCCCGCGGCAGGTTCGAGATAGTTTCCTGTCCGCCCATTGATATAAAGTATGTTCCCCTGCTCATTGACCAATACGGTAGGTGGCGCACAACGCTGCAATACCCATTGTTCTGCAAGTGTAAGGAGACTTGCTTTGGGCTTTGCCGCTGCATTTACACCTCCTGCGGCGGCAGGTAAGATCGGTGCAAATAACGACGGGAAATCGACAGCCTCGGGCCGCACTGCGGACTCTATCCGGCGGAAGATGCGAGATTTTGCGTTGAGCACCGCAAACAAGTGTGTGAATTGCCCGATCGTTTCGGCATTGCCAAGCAACAACACACCCCCGGGCGTAAGGCTATAATGAAAGAGAGGAAACAACTTCCTCTGCATTTCTGAGGAGAGATATATCAATAAATTGCGACAACAAAGTATATCAAGCCGAGTGAACGGCGGATCCATGATCAGACTATGAGGCGAAAAGATGACCATCTCACGAATCTCAGCGCGGATGCGATAACATGAATCTTCAGCCGTGAAAAAACGCTGCAGACGCACGGGCGTGATGGCCGCCGCGAGGCTTTTGGAGAACACACCTTGGCGCGCTTTGTTGATCGCATCATGGTCCAGATCTGTTGCGAAAATTTGCAATTTAAAATTTTCCTTTGGCTTCAGTGTTTCGAGCGCTTCTTTGAAGACAATGGCAAGAGAATATGCCTCCTCACCCGTAGAGCATCCTGCCACCCAAGCACGAATGGTGCCACCAGAGCGCCCGGCTAATAATGATGGGAGCGTTTCTTCCTGCAAAATTTGCCACGCTAAGGGATCACGGAAAAAGCTCGTCACGCCGATTAAAAACTCTTTGAAAAGCAAATCAATCTCCTGCGGGTTTTCTCTGAGAAATTTGACATAGTTTTCGATTCTCTCGATCTGATGCACACCCATGCGGCGCTCGATCCGGCGATATAGCGTATTGCTCTTGTACGCAGAAAAGTCATGGTTTGTGCGTGTCCGCAGGAGAATAAGAATTTTTTCTAACCCGCCCTGCAATTTTTCATCGTCCGAGTGCTGCGGTTTCCTAAGCTGCACCGCCTGCTCTAGATGATCAAGGATCATAGCGGGAAGATCTTCCGCAGGTGCGATAATGTCCGCCAATCCCGCATCGATCACACTGCGCGGCATGCTATCAAACTTCGCAGATAATGGCTCCTGCGCTAAAACGAGGCCCATCTTATCTTTAATTGCTCGCAGCCCTAGCATACCATCAGAACCCATCCCTGAAAGGATCACTCCAATGCTCCGGTGTTGCAGATCTTGCGCAAGCGATCGGAAGAAAAAATCAATGGGTAGGCGCTGGCTGCGGCTTTCTGTAGGTTCAAATAAATGTAACACCCCGTGGAGGATGGACATATCTTTGTTAGGCGGGATGACATAGACGCAATCAGGCTGCACACGAGTGCGCTCCGTCACTTGGACTACCTCCATGGGCGTAATACGTTGGAGCAGCTCAGCCATTAGAGCTTTTCTCGTGGGGTCTAAATGTTGCACCACTACAAATGCGATCCCACACAAGGCTGGGACATGTGCTACAAATTGTTCAATCGCCTCAAGACCACCTGCGGAGGCTCCGATTCCTACGATGGGAAAAGGTGCAGACGCTTGGGATTTTGGAATCTTCTGTGAAAGCGCTTCCTTGGAGATATCAGGCGTTAAAAGTGGTTTTCCCATGGGAGGTCATCGTTCTATGCACCTGCGGTTGAAAAGTTTAATTGGAAATAAACTTCTCTCGGAAAGTGTTTGAAAAATTTCACCCACACAAGTTAAAATTTCATTGAGAATTTAGGTAAACATATGTGAAATTCTTATCGAATCTTGTTTCCATTCACCAATTCCGTCAATTTGGGCGCAATCGCTTCCAAGGGGAGAATGTAGTCCACATCACCCGTTTCGATTGCAGATCGAGGCATGCTGAAATCGTATGACGTGGGGCCATCCTGTGCGATCACTCGACCGCCATTGTCACTGATGATCAGCACCCCCATTGAGCCATCGCCATCACCACCAGTCAGCACGACGGCAATCGCATCTTCACCGTAAATTTCTGCCACAGATGCGAATAGCGGCTCGGCTGACGGCCGTGCATAATGAATTTTCTCTGCATAGGGTGATGATAACTCAAGAATACCACCACACTTCACTGATAAATGATGATTGGGCGGTGCAACATATACTCCCCCATCGTGCATCACCTCACCGCTGCGCGCTTGGAAAACTTGCAACGCAGTCCGGCATTTTAGAATTTCAACTAATAAACTCTTATGATCAGGGGAAACGTGCATCACTATCGCAATGGCCGCTTTTAGATTTCCTGGTAAGCCACCGAGTATGACCGACAATGCATTTAACCCGCCAGCAGATGTCGCGATGGCGATCACACAGGACGCGGGCTTTAGATCAAGAAGGTGCATATTACTCAGAATCCCATTTAACTTTCAGCCCGCCAACAATGGGTTAACACTCTTGGCGGGCTTTTTTGTTTGGGGGGTACCGAGGATTTTTTAGAAAAAAAACTCATAATGCAATGGGGTAGAACCCTACCACCAATCAGACCATCTTTGTTGTTTCCGCCTCTTTAGGGTCGGCGCATTGATGCGGAATGTATAACTTCCCGCGATCGCAGGGTCGTCGATTCGTTGCAGTAGGGGCAACGAAAGTGATGTCTGAACATGACCTCTAAAGACACAAGGAGTCGATGGCTTCCCAAGAACTTTTTAGCCCGACGATGTTTCGCGCAGCCTTTAGGGGCAAGCACGTCCGTGCAGCATAATGGGCATGCCGTGGAAGAGCCGACCATCCATTGAATGACGACAAGCGCCATGCAGAGCACGACCAGCACGGCCCCTACGTATGTATCTAACTGATTCTGTGTGAGTAGCGTGAATCCAAAGAGACCGATTGTAATTATAACCAGTAGGAAGATGAGCAATATCAATAGCGCCGCAAATCGAAAACGACTGACTGCGGATGGTGAGCGTAAATGGTGCAAAGT
>JAYULG010000151.1:0-15086 GCA_043763755.1 Akkermansiaceae bacterium
CCCATACTTGCATGTGGAAACCCGGTAGAAAAGGCTCAGACCATGAGGTAATCGATCTGCCGACAATGTTAAAGAATTGGGAAATCAAGCGTCCTGAGCAAGTCATCGATATCCTCGGCCTGTGGGGAGATGCAGCAGACAACATCCCAGGCATCCCAGGCATAGGTGATAAAACTGCTAGAAAGCTCATCGCTGAGTATGACTCCATCGAAAATCTCATTGCGCAAGCAGGGCAACTCAAAGGCAAGCAAAAGGAAAATATCATTGCCTACGCAGACCAAGCTATACTTTCAAAAGAATTGGCGACTATCATTTTTGATGTGCCCATCGAGGTTACATGGGATGACCTGATCCTTTCACCGCGCGATGAGGATGCGCTCAAAAGCCTTTTCACAGAATTTGAATTTCGCTCCCTGACCAGGCGTTTGTTTGGCACATTAGAACTACCAGTTTCCACCGCTGATAGTATAAGTGAAATACCAACTCTCTTTAAAACTTTTAAGACTCTCGCAGATGTTGCGCATACCTATCATCTAGCGGATACGCCTGAACTTCAGGCCGTTCTCATTGCCCAGCTCGCCGGACAATCTTCCTTCTGTTTTGATGTGGAAACCACAGGCTTGGATCGATTTGAGGCAAGGCTCCTTGGCATCGCATTCTGTTGGAAAGAGCACGAAGCATGGTATCTTCCCATCACGGATCTCGCATCCCAGCTTTTTGATTTAAAATTGATACTAAACTCCCCTGCCGAAAAAATCGGCCACCATCTTAAATTCGATCTCTCCATCCTGAATCACCATGGCATTGAGGTAAGCGGCCCTTTTTTTGATACCATGCTTGCGGATACGCTCGTAGCTCCAGAGCGGCGGCACTCGATGGACTACCTTGCGGAAATCCTTCTTGGCTACACACCCATCAAGCTTGCGGAAATTTCACAACCCAAGGACTCCACTCCAGAAGCCTTCGATCTCTTCGCCCATGCCGAGAAGGCGAAGGCATCCAAGGAGCTAGACATAACCGCCATTCCGCTTGCTATACTTGCTGAATATGCTGCCGAGGATGCCGACGTCACCTTCCAGCTCTCCTCCAAGCTCCGCCCATTGCTACGTGCTGCGCATCAAGAGGGAATTCTCAAAGATATCGAGGGCCCGCTTTTACCCGTGCTCGTCCGCATGGAAATGGAAGGGATTTCGATCAATCCCGCGTCGCTGCTTGAAATTGGCGATGAACTACAAATCCAAATCGATGCACTCACGAAATCGATCCATACCCATGCGGACCGCTCCTTCAATATCGCCTCGCCCAAGCAACTGGGTGAAATCCTCTTCGTCCAGCTCGGCCTTGTTGACAAGGCGAAGAAAACCAAAACTGGCCAATACAAAACGGACGAGCAAACACTCTCCACGCTAGAGGGCAAGCATCCCATCATCACAGACATACGCTCGTGGCGCGAGGCTACGAAGCTCAAGTCCACCTACCTTGATGCATTGCCCACTCACATCGTCGCGGAAACCGGGCGGGTACACACCCATTTTCACCAACTAGTGGCCGCCACCGGGCGTCTTGCCTCCTCCGATCCGAATTTGCAAAACATCCCCGTCCGTTCCGAAGCAGGGCGCAAAATTCGCAAAGCATTCGTGCCTCGGGTATCTGCAAATTCCAATGTGCGATTTGAGATCCTCAGTTGCGATTACTCGCAGATCGAGCTCCGCGTGATGGCTGCACTCTCGCAAGATGCCACCATGATCGAGGCTTTCCAAAATGCGGCGGATATTCACACCATAACCGCGGCGAAGGTCTTTGTCGTCGAGCCAGAAGCTGTCACTTCAGACATGCGGCGCACTGCGAAAATGGTGAACTTCGGCATCATCTACGGCATCTCTGCATTTGGCCTCAGCCAGCGTCTCGCTATTCCACGCACCGAGGCCGCAAGTATCATTGATGCGTATTTCCGCGAATATCCAGCCATCCGCGAGTTCATGGAGCGCACCATCAAGGAAGCGCGGGCAAACGGCTACGTCCAAACACTGAGCGGGCGCCGCCGCTATTTTCCGAATTTAAATTCTGGCAATCAAAACTTGCGTGGCAATGCCGAGCGTGCAGCCATCAATACGCCCATTCAAGGCACCGCCGCAGACATGATCAAGCTCGCGATGATCCGCATCGATGAATTACTACGGGAAACGCAGTATCAAACGAAGATGCTTCTCCAAGTGCATGATGAGCTCGTATTCGATCTCGCACTGGATGAAAAAGAGGAACTCATTCCCAAAATTTTGTCCGCCATGCAGAACGCCCTGCCACTTCCCCACGGCGTGCCGATTGAGATCCAAGCAGGCACCGGCGAGAACTGGCTAGCCGCACATTGAGCGAAATACGGGATCGCGTTATACCATTCTGGCCGGAAATGGGATATCTCTTATTTGTCGCCGCGAGTGAGCCTTCCCCCCGAGGAGCGAATGGCGACAAAGAAACTTCCCCCCGAGTTTTTACATCCCCCCCAAGGTAAAAAAACCGGCGCAAATCGAAAGTCCCCCCGCAATCGATTTCCGCCGGTTCTTCCTTTTAAAGATGCGACTACCTCAAATGCCTAGCGGGATGCCATTGCCCGCTCCTTCGCGCGAATCACTTTGATGGGTGTGGCACTGAGCGAATCATCCAGCATCCTGCGGCGGGCCAGCAGGCCCATTTGCGCATTGGCCGGTGGTGTCCAGCCTGTGCCAGCAGCCAGCAGTTCTTTCTGACTCAAGAAACTGACGCCACTGCGCTTCATCCAGCTATATAGGCCAGCCATTTCCGTTTGGCTAAAGCGATGAAAAATAGCGGTTTCAAAAGCGACGATCATGTCACCCTCGGCACTGATCTCAGTCACAAACTTGGCTTCTTCATCGTAACTGCCACTCAGAATCTCGCAGGCGGCTTTCATGGGATCTGCGCAAGGTTCATTGACCACCACGCAGGATCCATTCTTAAAAATTACGAAGCTCCGTGTGGCCGTCACGTTCTTCGAACAAAATTTCACCAAGTCTTGGGCATCCGGCGCGGGTAACTTGATTTCCTCAACCAATTGCAGTGGCAGCACGGGATCGACCTCAATGCTCGGCTCCGCAGATGCCCCGACCTGAGATTTTTTTAAAACAACGGTGGGTTCTATGATTGCGAGGGAAAGGCCAAACAAAGCTGCAAGCAGTAGGGCAATAGGCAGTGCGACGCGTGATGAGGTGGGAGTTTTGGAGCTAGTCAGGGGATCGAGCATGAAAATATTTTAGAATTGGTTGACAGTTAAGCAATCTTAATTTTAAAAGTCCGCGTCTTACAACGTTCATAGTCCCTTATGAAACCTATAGCCCAATCCCTCATCAGGGTGCTGACAACCATGCAGCACCGCCGCGCATTGACCATTTCACTCGGAGTCCTACCTCTAGGATTTCTTGATCAAGCAAGGGCAGTCGCCGTTGATAGCGAGATCGTCCTGCTAGTGGATGCCGCCCGCCCGGGGCTGTCCCAGACAAGCTACACTCGGCTGATGAGCAGTTATGCCACCGCGTTTACCAGCAACCAGATTTTGACTTCGATCCAATCAGGAAGCACGGGCCGCATTGCTGTTTCTCTCATGTTTTATGGCACCACCTCATCTCAGCGGGTGGGCATCCCTTGGATGATGATTGGCAATCTTTCCCAAGCGGAAGACTTTGCCACCATGTCTAGAAACTTGGCTTTCCCTACGACTTTGACGGGCACCGCTGATGTGGGATCCGCACTTACGGCGGCGACTCGCACCTTCGGCACAGAGACGGGAAATACTGGGAATGGCTATGAAAGCGCAGTTCAGATCATCGAGGTGGCCACTAGCCGCTCGCCTATCACCCGCTTGCGGAATTCTGCAATTAGCAATAGCGACAATGCCCTCGCATCCGGCGTAGATCTTATCAACTCGATGATCCTCGGCACTGGCAAGGCTGCGGTAAGTAGCTTTTACCAAACGAACGTCATCGGCAGCACTCTCAGCGGAATCAATGCCACCAGCTCGATCGGCCAGTTGAACAATACTCTCAGCACATCCATGCGCGGGCAGCTCACGCGGACGATCCAATCAGGCGCAACCAGCAGCGCTGCTGCCATCCCAGAGCCGAGCACATGGCTGACGATGCTTCCGGCAGCGATCTTCATTTGGAAGCGGAAAAGAAACTGACTCACCCCCACTTTTTTTTCTGATGAAACGAAACATTTCTCCTTTATCTGAGGGAGCAAACGAGTTGCCTTCCCGTGAAAACATCAATCAGCTCACAGAGCAAGTTGGACGTGAGATTCTTGAATCCCAATTCGAACCCAGCGCCTGGGCGAAAGCGCTTTATCAATCCAATGGCAAACGCCACGAAGCACTCGGACATTACACACGCATCCGCATCAGCGAGCTAGCATCAGCCTCGAACGATCATCAAGCAAAGTCCCATTCATTTGAAACCCGCCGCGTGAGCCAGTGCATGGGAGACTTGAAACAGCGTCAAAAATTGAGCCGCGTCTTTCACAAGGTCACTCATGATCCAAGGCTGAGGCCCATCGCGACTAAAGAGAAAATGACTACCCAGCAGATCGTCCACACGCCGCGCAGTGGGCCGCAGCTCAATTTCGTAAAAGCCACGATGCCCACCATTTGGTTGTGGATTCTCTTCCTTGGGACAGCGAGTTCGCTGGCGCTTATGGGCCGTCTCGCCGCGCCGGGCTTCACTGGTGGGCTAGCGCATTTGCTCACTTTTTCAGCGCTGCTTGCTGCCGCAGTTACCGTCTGGGGTATGCTTGGTATTCGCCAACGGCTATCTAGGGAATGGATCATGATGGGCTGGAAACCACTGCTCGTTCTTTCCTGCAACATCGTTTGCATCAGTTCGGTGTTACTCAGCGCTAGATTGATTCGCAAATCTATCACGGAGGATCAAGTGGCTGTTTACTCCGGCGGGGGATTGCAAGGCACGCAGCAAGAATTTTCAGCCAATCGTGTCGTCGAAAAAAACACCAATTTCACCACCCACGGGCCTGCGAATTTCCAAAGCGAGTGATCCGTTTCACAGTGAGTTGATTCTGTAGCGGTACGCCGCAAAGGCTTCTCTTTAGTCCTCCTCATCCTTCGCACCTTTTACTCGCACTTTCCCTCGCAACTTAGCCTCGATAAAGCTGTCCAAATCACCATCCATCACCTCCTGAATGGAGCCAGATTCTTCGCCCGTGCGCAGGTCTAACACTTTTTGATAGGGCTGGAAAACATACGAGCGGATTTGATTTCCCCATGACACATCGCCCTTCTCACCATAGGCCCTATCTGCCTCGGCGCGTTGCTTGTCTTCCTCGATGGTGTAGAGCTTTGCCTTGAGAATATCGAACGCGAGCTCGCGATTCGCCCCCTGCGTCCGCGCAGCCGTGGAGCGGATCAAAATTCCAGTAGGAAGGTGGCGCAATATCACAGCCGTTTCCACCTTGTTGACGTTTTGCCCACCCTTACCACCGGAACGAGTGGTCGTGATCTCGATATCTTTCTCATTGATCTCGATTTTGATTTCTTTGGAAACCTCAGGTGTCGCATCGATTGATGCGAACGAAGTGTGGCGCTTCGCATTTGAATCGAACGGTGAAATGCGCACTAGCCGATGCACGCCACGCTCATTTTTCAAAAATCCATAAGCGTGGTCTCCAGTGATCTTCAGCGTGGCCGTGCGCAGGCCTGCTTCATCGCCATCTTGCCAATCTAATGTCTCCACCGTGTAGCCCTTCCGCTCTGCCCAGCGAGTGTACATCCGGTGGAGCATCTGCGCCCAATCACATGCTTCAGTCCCGCCTGCACCGGCAGAAATTACCAAAAAGCATGGGGAAATATCGCTCGGCTGATCCAGCAACGTGAGAAGTTCGTAGGCGCGGATGTCACTTTCCAAGCCCTTGGCATTGGCCAATGCCTCCCTCGCTAGATCTGCATCGTCATACTCCTTGGCGAGGGAAACTCCCTCATCGATGTCTGCAATGCGCCCTTCCAGTTTGAGAAAACTTTCCAGCTTTTTTTTCAAACCCGCTGCTTTGGAGCTGATCGTCTTGGCCTTGTCTGAATCATTCCAAAACTCAGGAGCACCCATCGCCTCCTCGAGCGTATTGATTTCGTTTTCCAGAGTCGGGACGTCAAAGATACCTCCTAAGCTTCGAGAGGCGGCTTTTCAGGCCAACCGTATCGAGCGCCAGGAGGTCAGCGGTAGGAAGTAAGGTCATGTGCCAGCAGAGAATGCCATCTCCTTTAGTAACGCAAGGCGGAAGATCGAATTCGCGCGTCCCCCTTATAAAACCGAGAAAACGTGTTTAACTAAATATGCGTTGTCCCCGGAAACCGCTTTCATAAAAGAGCATTCGTTATGAAAACTCAAAACTCACTGCAATTTCTAAAACGCATCTCTTCGGTCATCGTTTTACCATTATCGCTTGCCGGATTTTCCCTCTGCCAGGCAAGCCCCATCGCCATCACGGGTAACAACCATGATGTGATTTACGAAATTGGTGCCACGGGTGGCGGCAATGGTACTTTCACGAATGAAAGCTCCGCACTTTATGAAGAAGGGCTCGAACCGGATCCAAATGATGGCAATGGAATCGGCCTACCAACGGACCGAACTCTCACAGATCTAGCAGGTGGCACCTTCACCATCGCACCCTATAACGGGCTAAATGCCCTGATGGTCGGCGAGGGCAATGGGCTAGATAAATTTGCGACATGGACATTTGCACCTGCCGCAAAAGTCCCCTACGGACGCCTGTCTGTGGTGTGTCTATCATCGGGCGGCCAATCAAACTTTAGCTTCGTGGTGTTTTTTACCGATGGATCAAACACCGGATCAGGCACAGATATAGAGGGGCGCACAGACACCCGAGGTGCATTCGATGGCAAAATCATTCCTGATTGGTTTCAAAATGGCCAAGGTTCCAATGGTGCCGTGCTGACGAATCTTGGCCGGGTGGACAGTAACAATGGAAACGGCAATGGTGTCGGCATCAATCTCCAACAATTCAACTTTGATCTAGCGCCCTACGCTGGCAAATCCGTAGATCGTGTGGAATTTGAATCCACTGGCGGCACTGGCAATAACCGCGCGTTCCTCGCCATCAGCGGCACCCCGGTCTCCTCGAATTTTAAACTTATTTCCAGTCAGTTTGATTTCACCGCAGATCAAGTTCAACTCACTTGGACCTCTTCCCCATTGAAGACCTACCGCATCACGAGTTCCACGGGTCTCACAGATTGGTCCACTGTTCTCGCCTCCGGGATCATCGGTGCTTCAGCGCAATCTCAGACCAGCGCGACCGTCCCATTCACACAAGGAACAAAGCAATTTTTCCGCGTAGAAGAACAATGAAAACTTATAATAACCCACACCACTTCACCCCCGAAAACTTCATGAAAAACCAACTCCATACCCGCATTCTTAAAACCTCAAGCATCTTACTTCTGTGCCTAGTTGCGCGAAGCCATGCGGCTACCGCGCTGCCAATCACTGTCACTGGATACAACAATGATGTTGTATTCGAGGTAGGTGACACACCTGGCCCTGCCGGGAAATTCCTCAACGAAGGCCAGGCCCTCTATGAAAGCGGATTAGGCGGTGCTTCTGGCAGCGGCCTGCCCACCACCGGAAGCGGGCGCACATTCACAAGCGATCACACTGTAGGCGATACCACCAATTTTCAGTTTGCACCCTACGCAGGGAACAACGCGTTGATCATGCAAGAAAGTGGCGGCCCAACTGTGAAATTTGCGACTTGGACATTCGATGCTGCATTCAAGCAACCATACAGCAAACTCTCTGTCCTTGGTCTATCATCCGGTAGATCTAGTAACTATAGTTTTGTGGTCTTTTTTACGGACAATACAAATACTGGCTCAGGCGTAGATATAGAAGGCCGGTTTGACACTCGCGGAGCCTTCGATGGGCAGACTCTTCCTGATTGGTTTGGCAGCGGCGGCACCGCAGCAGGACAGGCTAAGAGTGGAGTCGGGCGCGTTGAGAGTGCCAATGGCACAAGCTTCAGCGGCGATAATCCTGGTGGAGGAGTGCGTCTTCAGCAGTTTAACTTCGATATAACTCCCTATGGAGGCAAAAGCGTGGATCGCGTCGAATTCGAGGCAACAGGTGGCAGTGGTAATAACCGCACATTCTTGGCAATCTCAGGCATTGCGATTCCAGAACCATCCTCCGTAATTACGGCACTCAGTGGGCTAATGCTCATGGCCTTCCGGCGCTCTCGCCGGAATGTTGATGCCTAATTCACGAAATATAGATGTGTGAATGGAGGGCACAGGTGAATGCTTGTGCCCTCCACAATAGTTTATAAATATATGGTTCTCCCCTATACTGTCTCGCCCGCTTTCCACACTCCACGGGTAAGCGCGATGATCGGCTGAGAAGGTGGCCCCACCTCATTGTGATGGAGGTGTGAAACGAGAAGATCCACAGCCACTTCACCGCAGCGCTCGAGGCATTGATCAATCCCTGCCAAAAGCGGCGGCGAGTCCGGGTGCAGGCAGAGCGCAGCAACACCGATGTCTTGTGGAATACGGACTCCGATTTCGCGCAGCAGATCCTGAATCTTTAAATCGTGTGAAACAATCGCATCCGGTTTCACCTGCCGGACCCATGCTCCAAGTTCTTTGGGTGATTGCTTCACCCACTCAAGGATTGGGATTCGGTCACCCGCAGTTATAGTCGCTTGATAGCCAAGATATGCACTCAAGTTCAGCCGCTGGGTTCTCGCTTCCAAGTTTGCCGCAGAGATATAGCCAATGCGCTGGTATCCTAGTTCTCCTAACTTACATAAAGCCAATTGCATCGCATGGGCATAGTCACACACTGACCGCGAGAGCTCAGGCTCCGCCAAAGAATGCCCTTGCGCCACCGCAGCGAAATTCGCCCATCCAAATTTAATCTGACAAGCATTCACAGGTAGCGAACCGATCAACATCCCACGCACCCCGCGGGCACGTAATATTTTCTCCATGCGGACGGGCGTCATCCCACATTCTGCCAGCCAATATTCCTCAAACCCAAAGCCAAGCGCCGTCGCCCGCACTCTCGCTCCATCGACAAAACGGGTGAACCATGGTGCGGCAGCCCACTCATTTCGAACTAACCACGAGTTTATAAAAGCCAGCGATTCACCGCCTGTTTGCGGACATAATCTACGGCGGTGGGCCATCCATGCGGCCACTGCCGGATTCGGACGATATCCCAACGCCTCGGCAGAAGCACGCACTAGCGCGCGAGTCTCCGCCGAGATGCGTGGATTATTTCGCAAAGCCAATGATACCGTCCCTTTTGAGACACCCGCATGCGCGGCAATCTGCTGGAGTGATACTATTGGGTTCATTTAGCTATTGGTGTAGCTCTTCCAGATGCTCACTACAAGCATGCAAAACGCGTTTAGCAAATGGTCAAGCTGTCGTACTCCATTGCCCGCCAAGCAGGCAATCCTAGCCATCTTCCAGTTGAGAAAAATAAATAGCCCATACCCGCATGCACTATTCGCTAGCCAAGCTGCGGGACATAATTTATCCGTCCAAAAGCTGCAAACTGGTTCAGCCTAACCTTTTGTCAGCACAAATCCAACTCACCCACAAGACCATCTCTATGAGCACAATAGATCGCCGCAACTTTCTCATCAACTCAGCCGCAGCCGGGATCGGAATTTCCACCCTGGGAATGCCACACTCACGTGCTGCGCAGCCGAACAAAAAACTACGAGTGCTCTCGATCGGAGTCATCGGCACGATAGGTGCGGACGATCGTCGCGCTGTAGCAAAGCATCCCGATGCGGAAATTGTAGGCCTCTGTGATGTGGATGCCCTGTCTCTTGCAGAAGCCGCCAAGGAGCATCCCGCAGCGTTCACCTGCCGAGATTACCGAGAGGCTTTTTCCAAGCACCGAGATCAATTTGATGCAGTGATCGTATCCGTCCCAGATCACTCGCACGCACCTATCATTCTCACCGCCATGAAGCATGATAAACATGTCTATGGGCAAAAGCCTTTGGTGCAACAGCTCGAGGAACTTGTCATGATCGAGCAGGCTCTCGCTGCAAAACCACAACTCGTCACTCAACTTGGAAATCAGCGCATGGCCAGCCCGCATCGGCGGGCTGCCGTGGATATTTTACGCCAGAAGCAACTTGGAAAAGTGATCAAAGCATACGCATGGACTGGCTCACCCAGCGCAGATGGACCCTACTTCAACTACGAAAAGGTGATCAATCCAGATACCAACCCACCAGATCATCTAGACTGGAATCTATGGCTTGGCCCGTGCCAAGAAATGCCATACCGCGAGCTGATCGCACCCGTAAAATGGCGCTCGTATTGGGACTTCGGAACAAACGGCCTTGGTGACTGGGGCTGCCATATTCTGGATGTGATTTTCCTCGCCTATAATGAGCTACAATCACCTATATCTGTCCTAGCGGAATGCCCGGAACCCGCAGGTAAAGTTTTCCACGTCAATCCATGCAAGACGACTGTTACCTATAAAGTCAGTTCAGATTTTTTCGCCAATGATACCTTTCCCCTTCACTATTATGATACTAATCAGCAGCCGCTGCCAGAAGAGATGGGAATTCCAGAGCCAGTTGGAGACAGCAATATAGTAGTGCTCGTTTGCGAGGGTGGCACTTTGACTCTGGGCGCAGAAGGTCCTCTGAAAATCTGGCGGGATGGAAAAGTAGAGCAGGGTCTGCGCATGCCCGGCCTGCCAAAACAATACGAACCGCTCAATCACTGGCACGCATGGGTGGATAATTGCCTTGGTAAGAAAACTGAACTTCTCACTCCTTTCAAAGATGCAGTGCGCATCACAGAGGCAGCCCTACTCGCTGTAAAAGCAACCCGCTTTCCGGGGCAGACTCTCCTCTGGGATAAATCCAAACTAGAATTTACCAATCACGCAGAAGCCACAAACACCATCGTCCGCCGCCAGTATCGCGAGGGATTTGCCCCTCCCAAGGTCATCTAAGAGCTCGCACAAAACGTGTTTAGCAAGCGCTTGATTGCCGATACTTGCCTGCAATCGTAGAGATTTCTCGTCACCCTGAAATTTCTGTCACCTGCTATGTCGTCTTCCGCCATCTTCTCACGAATCATTGTATTCGCCGCTGCTTCCGCATTTTCCCATCAATCGACTGCACAAGCTGTGATCAACGAATCTGCGGTGAAGCAGATTCTCCATGTTTCTCCCACGGGGAACGATGCGAATGATGGCTTACAAGGGGGCAAGCCATTGGCCACTTTGCAGAAAGCAGTAGATCTCAGCGGCCTACTGCCGACGAAGATCATCTTGGCTGATGGCCAATACCGCCAATATCTCAAAATCGGCAAAGGCACTGCATTGCTGATTCTCGAAGCAAAAAATCCTGGCATGGCTGTGATCAATGGAGCCGATCCAATGACGAATTGGAAACCCAGCGCAACGACTGGCGTTCTCGAACATGAATGGCCTCACAAATGGGGCCTAAGCCAAGAATTCAGTTGGTGGGGAAGTACACCTCTCAATCGTCGCAGGGAGATGATTTACGTGGACGATAAGCGCATGAAACAGCGTGCCGATGCAGTAGGCAACGCGCTCCCACTGGCAGAGCTTCTCGCTGGTGAGTTCACTGTAGATGAAGCCCAAGCAAAAATTTATGCCCGCCCATCCGCAAGTCAAAACTTCGCAACTGCTCAGGTCGAGATGTCCATCCGGGGCTATGATTTAAATAGTTATCCTTGGGTCCAGAGCTACAGTCGCCCACTCATCGAGATTCGCGAGCGAAGCAATATCGTCATCCGTGGTCTTGTGATAAAACGCGCAGCAAACTATATGAAATTCGGCGGCGCATTGGAAATCGAAGGGCCTGACAATGCAATGAGCGCTGATGATTTACCTACTAACATTCTCATTGATCGGATTACCGTTATTGAGAACAACGCTATCGGCCTAGAACTATCAAATTGCCGCAATGTCACTGTGAAGAATTCGATTTTCAATGATAATGGCGAGCGCGGCGCTGGCATGATCCAAGTGGGTGCGGAGCGCAGAAAAGATCCAAAAGCAAAAGTCATCGCCCCGCGTAATTATCTTTGGCAAGACTGCCAATTTAATCATAACAACTGGCGCATGGCTGGCACCTGGGGAGATATGAATGACTCCGCAGGATTCAAAGCATTCGGCCAGTGTGCGGACCAAGTGATGTTTCTACGTTGTCAGTTCAATGGGAATCAAGCAAATGGCTACTGGCAGGACTACTCAGGTTCGAATATCACACTCGATCAATGCATGATCGAAAACAACACCGGCACTGAAGCTGGCGGCTATGGAATACTCAATGAGATGACTCGTGGCCCATTCACCGTGCGCAATTGTGTGATCCGTAATAATACCAATGCAGGTATCATATCAAGCGGCTCCCCTAACGTGATTATCGAAAGTAACATCATCCACTCAAACAATTTCGTTCCAAGAAAACCAAACAACTATTTCTGCCAAGAACTTCGGGTGAACTCGGATACCCACCGGGATGGTGGAGACTTCGAATTCAGCCTTCAAGGGTGGATACTCAAGGGCAATACACTTGCTTCACTTGGTGGCGAAATCGGCGGCTTCGCAGTAGTCGGGCAGATCCTCGAAGCGAGCGGACCAAATTTTCCCAGTGGTCTGACGCCTCAGGCAGAATTCGCTAAATACGTGACTTCAGATCATAATACTTGGTCAAAAAATACCAATGATGCCCACGGCGACCGCTACCTATTTTCACTCACCGCCACTGATAAAATACCGGATATCAATCTCGCCACTTGGCAGGCACAATCCAATGCCCATGGAAAACAAGATATACATTCCAAGTTCATTTATCCGCTCGATCTCACTTCAGTGAAAGATCCCACTCTACAGAAAAAATAAGCGTGGAACGTAAACAACTACTTCCACACTTTTCATGATAAATCGTTTAGCCACTGTGCTCCTCTTGCTAGCTCCCCTGATGAGTTCATCACTCCGCGCAAGTGAGTTCAACTATGCAGAAGCTCTGCAAAAAACCCTCTACTTCTATGAGGCCCAGCAGAATGGGCCGCTCTCACCTAACAATCGTGTTCCACGGCGTGGCCCATCCGGCCTCACCGATGGCAAGGACATCGGCCATGATCTAGCGGGGGGCATGTTCGATGCAGGTGATCACTGGACTGCCAATCTCACCATGGCATTCGCCACTATGTCCCTAGCATGGAGTGCCGTAGAACAACCAGATGGCTGGGTGAAAACTCGTCAAATGGATGAGCTGTTAGAAACATTGATCTATGTAAACCAATACTTCTTAAAATGCATACTGAATCCAACGTGTGCTGATCCAGCCCGGGAACTTGAAATCGCCATTGGTTGTGGTGGCCGGGAAGGTGTGGAGCCACGCAATGTGCATTCCATGTGGGCGGCTGCGGAGCTAGCACACCTGATGACGGATCGCCCTACATTCAAGCTCAGCAAGGATGCACCCGGCGCAGACATTCCAGCAGCTATGGCCGCCGCGATGGCCGCGAGCGCAATGGTAATCCGCGAGCATGGGGCACTACACAAGGTTAAGTATGGCGAAGCGGCATTCGAACCATTAGAATTTTCCGCGACACTCATCAGCAACGCAGAAAAACTCACCCTGTTTGCCAAAAACAATACAGGGAAAATCATCACTCCCACATCCACAGAAGCTGAGAAAAAAGCAATCCTTCAGCAACGCGCACAAGCACTGCGGGCCGATGGGAAATTGATCAAGAACGGCTATCGTGCAAATCCTATACCTCAGGTTTTTGCCGCTATGACATGGATGGCCCGCGCCGTACCTGCTGGCCCCCGCCGGCAGGGCTGGGTCGCCCAAGCGGATGAATGGTATGAAGGCCCTTACAAAAGCGAAAATTATCACGACTGGTGGCAGGATTCTGGGCTCACCAATTTCGGGCGCATCGGAGTGTTAAATTTACTCAAGCTTGATCCCAACATTGAAAAGTATCATCGGGAGTTACAATCCTTCGCCGTGCGTTTCACCGACTATAAGGCGACACCCGGTGGACTACGGATGCGTGAGTGGCATGCTCATGAATATGGAAGTCTGAGACATGCGAACAACGCGGCTGCCGTCGTGCTCTATTATAGTGATCTCGTAGAAAGTGCTCCTGTCCTCGCTAGGAACACCTGGTGGAAAGGAACCCAAACAAATGCCGAGCTGAAACAAAAATTTATCAAAGAAGCACGCCGCCAAGTGGACTATGCACTGGGTGCAAATCCCTATGGCCGGAGCTATTTAGTAGGCTTCGGAAAGCAACCTTTCAACCACGTGCATCATCGTGGGGCACATGGGCCATGGGCTGGTTTCCATCATTTTATCACTGGCAAGCCAGAGTTCCGCCCTGAGACGAGACATGTGCTATACGGAGCCCTAGTCGCCGGGCCTGATCACAACGATGTATTTCTATGCGGTAAAGAAAATCGGCCGTGGCTGCCAATGGAAGGAACTGAAAAACATGATTTTTTCTATAAGTTTCCGAATCGGCAAAAGCCCGTACCTAAAACTGGTTATGTCTTTGATCTGGCAGATCTACCTGTGCAAGACGTCATGGATAGTCAATTCAATGAAGTTGCGCTCGACTACAATGCAGGCTTCACTGCAAATCTTGCGTGGTTGTGTGCAAACGGCCTTGGAACTGGCGATCCTATTCCAGACAATGATTTCCCACCGCAAGATCCACACAATATCTCGCTCGATTTACTGATGACAGATCGCGAGTTTTTTGTATCGGCTAAAAAACTTGGGGAGCAGGCTGAATCCACGGAAATCGAAGCGACAATATGGAATCGCAGCCGATGGCCCACCCGCGCGACTGATGCCCTTGCTTTCCGCTATTACTTTGCCCATGAAGGTGAGGTAACTGCCAGCTTGGCCAACGGCGGGAAAGCCACTGTAAGCATCGAGCAAAGTGCGAAGAGTGGCCCACGCTATGCTTTAGTCTCATGGCCGGGTGACCAGCTCTACCCAGGTAATCCGGAGACAAATTC
>JAYULG010000152.1:0-1151 GCA_043763755.1 Akkermansiaceae bacterium
CCTTCGGGTGAGAATGCAAGTGCCCAGATATCGGCCACTGGTGGGAAGGACTGGCCAATAACAGTAGCGGTGAAAAACTGTGGGCGTCCTTCGCGCGAAGCACGGATTTCCTCCATACACGCAGGGATGATCCATGTGCTACGTGTCTCTGCCTCTGCGAAAAAATTACTCTTCCCAGATTCTGCAAGTGCGCCGAAGACGAGTGGGACAGCGACTGCCATGACACCGACGGCAATAACTACTTCAATAAGTGAGGAGCCGCGTGAGGAAGGATGGGAGTTAGAGATTTCCATAGAGTTAATAGATTTTTAATTACTACGGTATGGCCGTGCCATCACTCTACCGATCTTGAGCTGTGTTTCTGCGATGCCAGAGCCACCTTGCACTTTGTTAGGCGAAGGCTTACCGCCGCGATAGGCACCTTCCGCAAGGCGCAGCACAATGGGCGTAGATCCTTTTGGCAGGGCGAGGGAACCCATCGAGTTAATAGAAATTTGATAAACATTTGCTGAAGTCTGGGTGTTTCCTTGTTTAACTTGCATCGTCACTTTCGGCTGATCGATGGGATTTGGAACACCATCGACTTGCCCGCCAATGAGCACCACCCCGGTATTGAGCACCTGCCAGCGGCGGATAAGTTCATAGGTTTTAGCGGGAGGGGCACCGCTCTTATTTGGCTCTGGAGGGGCTTCACGGAGTAGGCCGATGCGGCAGCGCTCGTCTTGCCCAGATAGAGTGCCTGGCTCAGCAATGACGAGAAATACTTCATCGCGATTCGTGATGGCGAGGGTGCGGGCTTGATCCACCATCCCACTCAGCATGTCTGCCCCCGCTTTCCGAGATTGCAATCCAGAGCCACCCAAAAGACTGATGCCAGCACCCATGAGGATGGAGATTATGGAGATCACCACTAGCATCTCGACCAAGGTGAATGCTGTGGGATGATCTTTTGATCTAGGATTTCTGAAAAGCTTCACTCGGGACACATGTTGTATACTTACCACAGGTTGCACTATTCGTGCCAACACTTCGTAAACACAAGAGGACGCTACCTGTTAAACTTTTGTGTGCAAATGAGTCAATGTGACAGAAATGTCATTTTTCATAACCGTCTGGATTTGAGATTGTTATACCTAATCACTGCGGCTTTT
>JAYULG010000153.1:0-4024 GCA_043763755.1 Akkermansiaceae bacterium
CTAGTGGACTCCTGATGTGAGCGCAATAGGTTCGATGAGACGATCGAAGAATTCATATCTATTTCACAGCGAGTGGGCGGCTAGGACCTTGACTGTAGATATGAGGTATTAGCGTATGCTGGCAGGGCCGCGGCGATTGTTGCGGCGTGAGGCGTTACTGTAATCGCGGCCTTCGTTGGTGCCGCTACTGCCGTGGTTGCTGCCGCTTGTTTGCCTTTGTCGTTGGCCATTGTTAGCACCTTGGTTGCGGCTTCCGCCGCCACGGTTACCGCCGCCTTGGACCATGCCGCCGCCGGTCCTCATGCGGAGATGGCGGTCTGCGAGGGGTTCATCATGCCATGCATGGTCATCCCAGCGAGGGATGGACATTTTTATGACTTTTTCGATCTCACGCAGGAATTCGCGTTCGTCCTCGGCACAGAATGAGACGGCCCGGCCTTCCGCGCCGGCGCGGGCAGTGCGCCCGATGCGGTGGACATAGGCTTCTGGTTCGTTGGGTAAATCGTAATTTACCACAAGGCCGACGTCTTTGACATCGACGCCGCGCGCTGCTACATCGGTGGCGACTAAGACGGGAGTGAGGCCTTTTTTAAATTTCTCTAACGCTTTTTCCCGTTGCGCCTGAGATTTGTTGCCGTGGATGGCTTCGGCTTGGAAACCCGCAGCGCAAAGACTCTTGGCGAGCTTATTTGCGCCATGTTTGGTGCGGCTAAAGACAATGGTGAGTTTGCCTTCTTGGGCCTTGGATTGGCCGGCGAGAAGTAGCTCGAGCAAGGGCTTCTTATCTTCACGATCCACGAAGCATACTTGTTGATTGATGCGTTCTGCGGTGGTGGTCTCAGGGGCGATGCTGACGCGGGCAGGATCCCGCAGGATGAGCTGGGCAAGCTCGACGATGTTTGGCGCGAGGGTGGCGGAAAAGAAGAGTGATTGGCGCTTTGGCGGAAGGAGCGAGACGATGCGCTTCACATCGCGGTAGAAGCCCATGTCTAACATTCGGTCCACTTCATCAAGCACGAAGAACTCGACTTGTGAGAGATCGACGCAGCGTTGATCGATCAAATCTAACAACCTGCCGGGAGTGGCGACTAAAACGTCCACCCCACCGCGCATGGCGGAGATTTGCGGGTTTTGGCCTACGCCGCCGTAGATGAGTGTTTGTTTAAAGCGGATGCCAGCTCCGTAAGTGGTGAAGCTTTTGCCCACTTGGCCGGCGAGTTCGCGGGTGGGTGCTAGGACGAGAGTGCGGCAGCACCTTGGGCGTATTTGCGCGGGGCGCTCGTGAATGGCGTGAAGGATAGGTAGGGCGAAACTTGCGGTTTTTCCGGTGCCTGTCTGTGCACAGCCGAGTAGATCCCGACCATTGAGCAGCAGGGGAATTGCTTGGGCTTGGACGGGTGAGGGGGTGGTGTAATTGAGCTCGCGGAGCACGCGTTGGAGGGGCGCAGCCAGTGGCAACGCCTCGAATGTAGTCGGGGTCATGATGTCTAGTGTGCCTGCCCGGTCCCATGATGGGCGGCTGGCGGTGTCGATGAGCGGATGATTGGAGCCTTTCGCAATCTTTCATCGATGAAGACTGGATAAGGTTGGAACCGATCTATCGCGGCTCCTTGCCGAATAATTATCGGCGCGGGGGAGCGATGGCTTAAAGGCGAGCGCGTGGCAAGATGTATTTGCCTGAGATTGAAATTTGCGAGACTCACGAGTGTGGAAATGGGGTGTTTGCACTTGGCAGAAGTTATTTCTGAGTTACCCATCCGGCATGCCAGATGCAGTATATGTTCATGATGCGTTTGCCCGAATTGCCGACCGCTATGTGATGACGAATCATGTTTTGAGCGGTGGGATGGACATTTGGTGGCGCAAGGTGGTGACTTCTCGGATCAAGAAATGGCAGCCCAAGACGTTGCTGGACGTGGCAAGTGGGACGGGGGATTTGGCCTTAGAAATTCAGAAAGCTTGCCCACAATGTGAAGTGACTGCTTCGGATTTTTGCGCGGAAATGCTCGTCCATGCGTCAGGACGTGGAGTCAAGAAGACGCTGGTGGCGGATGCTTTAAATTTGCCATACGCGGAGGGTGAATTCGATGTCGTGACGGTGGCCTTCGGGCTGCGGAATATGGCGGACTATCCGGCTGCGCTGCGTGAAATGCGGCGAGTTCTGAAGCCGGGTGGGCGGCTTGTGATTTTGGATTTCTCACTCCCCGGCGGGATCTTGCGCGGGCCATACCGCTGGTATCTCCATCATATTTTACCGCACTTTGCCGGGTGGCTCACGGGGCAGAAAGACGCTTACGAATACTTAGGTGGATCGATTGAAGCGTTTCCCTCGGGTGTGGGCATGATGGACTTGTTAGAGTCTTGCGGCTTTGGAGAGACTGCGTTTGATCCCATCACTTGCGGGGTGGTCACGATCTATCAGGCTACAAATGTGCGGAAGGATTTTTCCTGAGTTTAGCGCGCGCGATCTCGATGAGCATCGGCAAGATCGAAATGAAGATGATGCCAAGGACGACGAGTTCGAAGTGCTTTTTTACAATGGGTATGCTGCCAAGGAACCATCCGGCGGGGATCAGCAGGACCACCCACAGAAATGCGCCGATGATATTGAACATCATGAAGCGCTTGTATTCCATCTGGCCAGACCCTGCAATGAAGGGCGCGAATGTGCGCACGATGGGCACGAAACGGGCGATGATGATGGTTTTGCCGCCGTATTGTTTGAAAAATGCGTTGGTTTTTTCGATGTGGCTAGGTCTGACGATTCGGGGGAATTTCCTCTGCGTCCATCCGCCGAATCTACGGCCAATCCAGTAGTTGACCGTATCTCCGAGAATGGCGGCAACGAGAATGACCAAGCCTGCGATCCAGACATTGAGACCAGAATTCGCGTCTGCGGAGAGTGCGCCAATGGCAAATAGGAGCGAGTCACCTGGTAAAAATGGTGTGATCACGAGGCCCGTCTCACAAAAGATAATCAAAAAAAGTAGGGCGTAAACTAATGGCCCGTGCTGGCTGGTGAATGCTTGGAGGTGATCCTGCAAGTGGAGGAATAGATCGATGATTTCTTTCATGGAGTGATGGGTTATGGGCAGGCTGTGCGGCACTCTGAGTGCCTTAGTTTTTTAGCGCTTGGTGGACTCGCTTGGGGAGGAAGCTGCCGGTCATCAGCAAAATCAGGATGCCCATGGTGGCGAGGAGAGCTTCGATGCCACCGAAGTGAAGTGCCACGCCGGAAAGGCTGGCGATGGCGGCGGACTCGATCAACTGGATGCGCACCAACTTGCTGACTTGCCCGGTGCCGACCATCATCGCGTGATTCAGATGGCGCCAGACGTGGGCAATGAAATACAAGCCGTAGCAGGCAAGCAGCACGCGGCTGATATTGCCGAATTCTTTCCCTAACCACAGAGGCAAAATCCACGGGCCGAGTAGCACCAAGCCCGCAGCCGAACAAACTGCGAAGCTGCTACCAAACAAATAAAGTCGCTTTGCAGCAGCTTGCGCCCATGGCCGATCACCCCGTGCGAGTGCTTCTGCGACGGCTGGCCATGTGGGCGTGCTGAGCATGACCACGAAGCCGAGCTGCATTACCGTGAGCGTGATGAAAACACCATAAAGTGCCACGGCGGAGGGGCCACCTACCCGCCCTACCAGCCACCCGCAGAAATTGTATTCGATGATGCCAGTGACGAGACAGCAGATTGAAAATGCGATCCCATCTGAGAATAGATGTTTTGCCTTAGCATAGCGGAATGCGTCAAATGACGGGCGCATCAACGGGTGTTTTTTCCAAAGCGTGAAGGTATTGCCGAGTTTGCAGAGGACCATCGCGCCATGCACCGCCACCACAAGGAACCAGACTTCTGGCAGATACCAAACACAGATGCACACGGCACCGGCGGCGATCACATTGGCCAAGGCACCCCACAGATTGTTAGAGGCTACTTCTAGGTGACCTTCGCGGATGCGCTCGGTGAGATTGAGCACGAAGAGCATGAGAAACAAACCGAGGCCCACCCAT
>JAYULG010000154.1:0-1144 GCA_043763755.1 Akkermansiaceae bacterium
ATCAAACACCTCACCGCTATTTTTTCAATCTTCCGGCTCGATCACATTCTGGGCTTTTACCGCATCTATGCCTTCCCATGGAATCCCTCGCGCAACTCAGATTTCGTGGGCCTCAATCACGAGCAAGCGGCTGCGATCAACGCAGGCCGCCTCCCTCATTGGGTGGAGCGTGCGGACGATACTCCAGAAAACAAAGCCGCCAATCGCGCCGACGGAGACCCGCGGCTCCGAGCCATCGTGGAAGCCGCTGGTGACGCAGAAATCATCGCGGAAGACCTCGGCTGGGTGCCTGAATACGTCAGGCCTCACCTCGCAGATCTCGGCATTGCAGGATTCCGCATTCCGCACTGGGATTGTAATGATCAAGGACAGCCCACTCTGGGAAATTTTTTCCCGGAAAACTCATTTGCCGCCTACTCAACGCATGATCACGATCCCGTCAATGGCATCTGGCGCGGCTGCCTCCACGTGATCCAACAACACGCAGAAAACCCCACCGACCAATCAGGATGCTGGATCCACGGTGCCCACGCCGGACTGCGGATTTTATCGGAATTCGCAGGCATCCCTCTTCCACAAAACGGCCCATGGCCACCCTATACCGAAGGCATCCGCCTGCGGCTCATCAAGGCCCTATTTTCCTCAAATTCCCGCTACGCCACACTGATGATCACTGAGCTTTTCGATCTCGACGCACGCATCAATCATCCTGGAACTTCCGGCGAACAAAATTGGCGCTTCCGGCTCCCTTGGACGCTGGCTGAAATTGAGGCGAACCCACACTTAAATGCGACCTGCCAAAAACTATCCACCCTCATCAGCATCACTCGCAGGTGTTAGATATAGGTAAGAAACCATTGGCGCACTCGTGAAATAAGGTATTATCCAGCCATGATCGGAATCGTTTTAGGCTCGGGCTTAGGCATGCTGGCAGATGCCGTGGTGGTGAAAAACGAGGTATCTTTTGAAGAAGCGGGGCTGCCTGCATCTTCCGTGCCGGGCCACGCGGGGAAGTTTGTTTTCGGAACACTCGGCGAGGCATCCGTGGTGCTCATGAAAGGGCGCGTCCATCTTTACGAGGGCCATTCGCCACAGCTCGTCACTCAAGGGATCCGCTGGTTAGCGGAACATGGCTGCGGGCAAC
>JAYULG010000155.1:0-1144 GCA_043763755.1 Akkermansiaceae bacterium
ACGAGTCCGGCGTTTTCGCCAAGCAAACCCAAGCAAGCACCGGGGAAAACTACGATGGAATCCAGTATGATGCGCTGGACTCCCTCCTTGCCGCAAATACAGCAGGCCGAGGTCCTGTAATTGTCGGAGAAACGATGAGCCGTGTGACGGAAGCAGCCAGAGGGGTTCCCGGTGCTAAGATTTTGAACGACATGCCAACATTCACAGGCACTGCCGATCAGGTCACAAGTTCGATGATGCAGTATAATCGAAAATGGATTCTCGATCAGATGCGCAGTGGCAGGCCGATTATGGACATCGGCACTGATGCAACACGACAGACGCCAAGCATTTTCTACCAGATGGAGCAAAATATGATGCAAAACTATCAGAAGCTCCATCCCGGCAGTCTCAACATCACCAAGCCATGAACGATCAAGATTTCAGTCGAATAATAGATCAGGCTTTTACTCCATTCCTGAAAGAGCTGGGTTTCGTCACCCAACCCAAAGCGATTAGCGGACGTGCTTACATGGTCGAATTTGTGGGGA
The DNA here is from genome assembly GCA_043763755.1 of Akkermansiaceae bacterium. GTDB lineage: Bacteria > Verrucomicrobiota > Verrucomicrobiia > Verrucomicrobiales > Akkermansiaceae > Luteolibacter. The sequence continues at coordinate 531 of JAYULG010000155.1, forward strand.
ATTTATGGACCCTTTCTGTTTCTTTTGAGCCGGGCGATAACTATTTTTCCGTGATCTTGCTGAACAATAGAATGAGAGGTCTAGCGGCGATGGATGATCCGCAAAAAAGCCCAAGACTCAGTGATTTGAACACCCGCTATATGGGAAAAGTCGCTCCTGCCGAGAGAGAGGCTAACGAGGCTTTTTTTGCGAACGTCGAGGTTGCGAATCCTTTTGAAAGGCAGCTTTTGAAGTTCGCAAAAGATCTGCGTCTTGTATTGCCAAAATACCTTGCAGCGTGAAATCCACCCTCCGGCCCGCGCTAACAACTCCCTCGCGGAAGATCGTCGCTCCGCACCCTTTATCCATCCCAACGTGCTGATCACGTGTGCTGCTAGCCTGCGGGGCCATGTGACGTGCGCGGTGTAATGCTGCATCTCGGTCCGGGTGCCTCCCGCAAGCGGGTCCCTCCCTCCCCGGATGTGCCCTCGGGGAATACCCTCGGCAGCATTACCCGCCGCAGTCACAAGTCGCCTCCGGCATGCAGCCCCCGCGCCAGCACGATTCCAGGCTCGTTATCACTCGCATCCTCCGGCCACTTCCACGCCCCACGGCCAGGCGGGCGGCGGTTCCCG
>JAYULG010000156.1:0-1141 GCA_043763755.1 Akkermansiaceae bacterium
CGGGAACGACTCTTACAAATCCAGCAGCAATGAAAGTATGGAAAGTCCAGAGCATTCTTACCTACCAGATCGGCCCCAAAACCTACGCTAAATCCCGCACTGTAATTAGATCCCAATGAAAACGAATCTTCACCGCATGCGCCGGGCATTCACTCTGGTAGAGCTCACCATAGGTATGATGGTAGGCATGGCAGTGGCTACGATGTTAATGACCTTGTTCAGACAGCATCTTGCATTTTTACAAATCTATAGTGCGCAGAGTTTTCTCACTGAAGAGGCTCCTATTATTAGTTCTTATGTAAGTCGTATGGTGGGTAAGGCGGATCGATTTCGCCTGTATACTAGCCTTGCCGCGCTGCGGAACGGAAACGCTCCCGTCGCTGCTGGAATCCCTGCCCCGGTGGTGGCGCTACAATTCAGACAGCCAGATCGTGCAGGCCAGGCCAATGAAATGCGGACTGCGATTCTTTCTTCCGAGCCTCTTGTGCCTGCTGTGGCCGGCAGGGAGCGGCTTATGTATTACCTTGTCCCAGACACAGGTGTGATAGGTGCGCCGCAATGGGCAGTTACAAGAAATGCAGGAAATCTTAGCCCTAGAGATACCCGCTTTGTAGTTGAGGATGGTATACTCAAGATGCGGCTCACTGGTCCGAACGGCGAAGTTGTTACTTACTCAGGATCCATGCAACAATGAAAACATCTCCTACTAAACGCTGGAAATCCGGCTTTGTCTCATACGTGGTTGTCATTTCAACTGGGGTAGTGCTTACCTTACTAACTGTTTATGCATATCGGCAGGCCGTGCGCTCACGCAGTGTGCAAGCTAAAGCGCAGTTACGGGTTGACTATGCCGAGAAACAAGAGGCGATTCTCAGGTCAATCGTCGCCATCACTCCGAATCGTGCCATTCGAGCGATGCGGTGGGATGCAAATTCTAGCGTTGCAAACGCTAACTCTCTCCGTTGGGAAAATGTTTTTGCTGAGTCGCTCACACTGGCAAACGCAGGAACCTCAATTTCGCCTGCCCTCATCAATTCTTTAAATATCCCAAGTCTGCGGATTTCGAACACGGGAGATAGTGCTAACCTTGTGGCACCCGCTTCAATCATTGGGCAAACTACCCATGCAAATGGTAACACGC
>JAYULG010000157.1:0-14804 GCA_043763755.1 Akkermansiaceae bacterium
ATTCGGCGAAACCCTCACCAGCCAAGACCTCGACAGCTCCGGCTGGGCGACAAAGAACATCCACCGCTTCAGCACCAAACCCGAGATCGCCGGGACGGGTCTGCTATACTATGGATATCGCTACTACGACCCACAAACAGGCCGCTGGCCAACTAGAGATCCGATTGAGGAAGAAGGGGGCTTGAACTTGTATGGATTTGTGGGTAATGATGGGGTGGTGAAATTTGATTATTTAGGGAATCGGGGATATTCAGTTTGCTCATATGAGCAAACTGAAGCAGGTGGAAGATCCAGCAGTATTGCTGAATGTGATTACGGCGGAATGTCTGCTTGTTTTGATGCAAAGCTTGGAGCTGGTCATGGCGGGACCATCAGTGCCGGAGTAGGGGGGCTGATGGGGGGATTGATTAGAGGACCGTTTGGTGGAGCAGCAGGAGGAGTTGGAGGTGCATATATGGCAGCGGCGTTTGAGTGTACCAAATATAAGTGTTGTTTCAAATGATTAACAGAAAGCTACTTGAAGTTATTCTAATTCACGCAGCAATGGGTCTACTGACTGCTGCTCTCATAAAACTACGATTACATAGCAGCTATTTTGAGCAAACCGTATTTTGGATGTCATTATTCTGGATATGGTATGTAGCGTCCTGTGGACGCAATTGTTAAATCCCAAATTGATACCGTGTGAGATTGGCGGTTTCAGGTTGCTAGCGAATAAATGTTAGATATGCAGAGGCGGGGATTCGTTCAGTCTGGTTTTACAACAAACTAACTGTGGATAACAAATACCGCCGCCTCTGTGCGGAAGACCGTAAAGTGATCGCAAACATGAAACAAGCTGGAAAGACCCAGAACGAGATGGCGCAAGCCATCGGATTCAGCCAAAGCGCGGTCAGCAAGGAACTCTCCCGCAACCATGGTGCACGTGGCTACCGGCCAGCCCAAGCTGACCGTCTCTCGAAGGAACGGAAGAGTCACAATATGACCCGTCCGAAGGTGGTGGTTGGCAGCATTAGAGACGAGGTTTAGGCGCGTCTGAGAATCAAGCACAGTCCTGATCAAATCAGTAAATCACTTGCCCTCCAGGGCTTGATGATTAGCCATGAGACGATCTATCAACACATAGCGAGTGATAGGAAAGCGGGTGGAAATCTCTCGCTCAATCTCAGGATCAACGGGAAGCGTCGCTACCGTAGACGAAGCAAGATCGGGCGTGTGGGGAAGATCCCGAATCGTGTGGATATCGCAGAGCGGCCGACTGTCATTTCCGAGCGAAAGCGCTATGGAGACTGGGAGGCCGACCTCATTCAGGGAGGAGCAGGAAGCGGTTTCCTGCTCTCAGTCTATGAGCGTAAAAGCCGGATCGGGAAACTTTACCTGCTACCCGATAAGTGCAGCAAGGAAACCATGAAGGCAATCGTGACGGTTCTGCACGGACAAAAGGTCAAGAGCATCACCTACGACAACGGCCTCGAATTCGCGATGCATGAGCTGGTCAACGAGCTATTGGAATGCGATAGCTATTTTTGTAAACCCTACCGATCGTGGGAAAAAGGCGGGGTGGAAAACTACAACGGTCTGGTTCGGCAGTATTTTCCAAAAGGACATGACTTCGCGAGCATTACCCCAGAGCATCTGCAGGAAGTTGAGGATGAGATCAACAACCGCCCGCGCAACGTCCTGTCCTACCAGTCTCCGAACGCTCTCCTTTACCACCTGAGAGTATCATGCTCAAACTCCCCCTCAGGCTGCCTTCGCGGGATCGCTGGATTGCGGGATTCCACTCCAAAACTCGCTCCGCTCGCCCTTCCGTTCCATCCCGCAATCCCGCGAAGGAGCACTAAACCATACAACCAACTAAACTATACGAATCCCCTCCTAGATATTCGCTAACAGTTTGACTCCGCCTTGTTCATCTGTGGTTCAAATTTCTTTGGTTTTTCAGGAAAATTGACGGCAGAAGGGAAACCACTTCACGCCTTAGTGGCGGCGATGAGAGGGGCGGCGAAGTCCCGCACTGCTTGGGCGGCAGTGGTGGGGTGGAGTTCGACTTGTTTTACGATGGCGGAGCCGACGATCACGCCATCCGCAGCGCTGGCCACCATGGCGGCTTGCTCGGGAGTGGTGATGCCGAAGCCAACGCAGACGGGCACCGCAGTGTGTGCCTTGATGGAGGTGACGAAAGCGGCAATATTTGTGGAGGGGCCGCCATGGGAACCGGTGACCCCGGTGCGAGAGAGGGCGTAGATGAAGCCTTCCGCAGATTCTGCAAGTAGCTTCACCCGCGCAGGCGGGGTGGTGGGGGCGATGAGGCGGATGTGCTTCAGCCCCGCTCCCACAGAGAGATCTTTGTTAAGCGCGGCTTCATCTGGAGGTAAATCTAACAAAAGAATACCATCCGCGCCTGCCGCAGCGGCATCGTGGTGGAAGGCTTCAAAACCATAGGTGAAAATGGGATTGAGATAGGTGAAGAGCACGATCGCCGTTTCATGGGTTTCACGAAAACGGCGAATTAGTTCGATGACACGAAGGGTGGTCATCCCAGATTTGATGGCACGATCTGCTGCCAATTGATTGACGATGCCATCGGCAAGTGGATCTGAAAATGGGAGACCTAGCTCGATGATATCTGCCCCGGCATCTGCGAGGGATTTGATGATTTCCAAGGAGGTTTCAAAGTCAGGATCGCCAGCGGCCACGTAGGCGACAAAGGCTTTTTGATTGCTGGTGCGGAGGCGGGCGAAGGTGGCATCAATGCGATTCGACATGAGGTGGAAGGAGAAGAGTTAGATAAACTTAGAAGTGCTTGGGGAGTCCATGTGCCATCGCAGGGAGTTTGCGATACACTTGCCGAAAACTACGGGTAATGGCCTGCGACGCAAGTCTTCGGCGAGGGCGCCGAAGACAACACCCGATGGCGGGTGTGCTCCCCGCAGAATTTCTCATTCCAAAGCAGATCACCGTTGTTTGGCGAGGGTTTCGCAAGATTTGATATCGAGCTTCCCGGAAGCGAGTACGGGGATTTCACTCACTGGGATGATTTGTTTGGGGCACCATAGGGACGAGAGTCCTTCGTCTAACAATTTGTAGCGGAGGTCGATGCATTCTTGTTCCAGTGCGGGGCCAGCGATGCATGAAAGGAGGAGGATGGCTTCGCCTTTTTGTTCATCTGGTATGCCGACGACGGCGATCTTCCGCTCGGCTTCAGAATCCAGCCCGAGGACTTTATTGATGGCGGCCTCTACGGTCTCGTGGGGGACCATTTCACCGGCGATTTTCGAAAAGCGGGAGATGCGGCCTTCGATGTAAAGGAAGCCATCTTCATCGACGCGCCCGACATCGCCAGTGCGGAACCAGCCGTCTGCGGTGAGGACTTCTGCGGATTTTTGCGGGTTGCCTAGATAGCCGCCGAAGACGTTGTTTCCTTTGAACCAGATGAGGCCTTGTTGGCTGATGGGGATGGCTTGGTCTGAGGCGGGATCGGTGAGCTTGATGGCGATGCCGGGGAGCAATTGGCCGACGGAGCCGGGGCGCGAGGATGGCATGACCAAGGAGTGATCCGTAGCGATTAGATCCGGGAGATTGACGTTCGTGGCAGGTGAAGTTTCCGTGAGGCCATAGCCTTCTTGGGGGCGGATGCCGAATTTTTCAAGAAATGCGGTGGCGAGCGATTGAGGGAGTTTTTCCGCGCCGGTGACGACGAGCTTGAGAGAGGCGAGCTGCGAGGGATCGATGCGTTTCATGTAACCGCGCAAAAACGTGGGGGTAGAGAGGAAGACATTGATCTGGTGAAGAGCGATGAGCTCTGCGAGGCGTTTTGTCTCAAGCGGGCTGGGATAGGTGACGAGATTGACACCTTCGATCACGGGATACCAGAGCGTGACGGTGCAGCCGAAGGAGTGGAAAAGTGGCAGGCAGCCGAGGATGGAAGAGTTTTCTGGAAGATCAAGCCGGGAGCCGAATTGGCACACATTGGCGAGCACATTGCGATGGCTCAAAACTACTCCCTTTGGCTCACCCGAGGAGCCAGAAGTGAAAAGCAAAGTGGCCTCATCCGTGCCCTTGCGGCGCTCCGTGCCGAGCAGGAGTGCAAGCACCGGGGTGGGTAAAATTTTCGAGAGCGTGGCCCAAAGTACGATTTTTTTCTTAAGAGTGGGGAGGACTCGCTCAATGAAAATAAGGTCTCTATTGGGCGGCCATGGAAAAGCAGACACCTTGCGGACAAAGGCGTCCGCAGTGATGAAACGATCCACGTCTGCCTGCCGGATGCTGGATTTAATCGCCTCGTGGCCTGCGGTGAAATTGAGGTTGACGGGCACTTTTCCGGCGAAAAGGACGGCTAGATTCGCGATAAGGCCTGCCTTGCCGGGAGGTAGGACGATGGCGACGCGGGTTTTATCCGTCTCTGCCTTGATGAACTTGGAGAGTGCGATGGCTACTGCCAAAATTTTCCCATAACTTAGCTCTGAATCATCCGAGCCATCTTTGATGCGATATTGGCTCGCGTTTTTCTTGAGACCGCTGAGGAGAACGGTGGCGAGAGATTTTTGGAAGAGCGGGCGAGTGGCATAGGCGGCTTCTGCGGCCTCGAAGAGAGATTGCTGAAACTGAGCAACGCTTGCTTGATTTCCGGCGATGAGCTTCCCGATGGAAAAAACTGCGAGCGGAAGTGAGCTTTGATTTTCCACGCTGAGGCAAGATTCGCGTGGGCGATCAATGGCGAGCGGGAGAATGGGTAAATTGAAAGCGCATAGCACCTTGAGGTGAGATGCCGGGATGTGACAAGCTGTAGCACTTCTTGCAGTGGCCCTGGCAGGGACGTAGATGAGGATTCCGCTATTTTCGAGAAAACTCGCAAGTTGAAGCCCTGCAGCGGCGGGTGCTGCATCTTCAAGGGAGAACATCGCCCCAGAGCCAGACTTTTGCAGATATTGGCTCACTTCTTGCGCGAATGAGGCATTTTCTTCAACGAACCAGGTAATTTTCCTGCCAGCAAATAGTTTCTCGAGCGGCGCAAGGAGCGCGAAATCAAGGTGGCCCGGGATCACGAGGCAGCCTGTGGATGGGATGAGTTCCTTGTTGAGAACTTGGTGCGAGGAAGAGGACATCAGCGGAGAAAAGGTGAGGTGAAAAGGCCCGAGACCTTGCTTCAAAGGAATTTAGAAGAGTTTTCCGAGTGCTGACACGGATATTTTCCGAGAAATCACATTGTAAGCCCACCCTGAGGGCTCCCTTAGAATTCCCGTTGCGGGACGACGATCAGAAATCGGGTCTCTCGCCCCGGGACGGAGGTGACACCAATGGTTCCGTGATGCGCTTCGATGGCGCGCTTCACGATGGAAAGTCCTAGCCCAGTGCCTTTAATTTCTTGCTGTGAGTGGTGTTTTTCCACTCGGTAAAATCGGCGGAAAATATGCGGCAGATCCGCACTGGGGATGCCGACGCCATTGTCAGAAACCCAGATGTGGAAATTTTCACCGGAGGCTTGGCAACCGATTTCCACCTGCAGACCATCGTGGGGATTTTGCTTGAGGGCATTTTCCACCAAATTAAAAAGCACCTGGGTCCAGTAGAAACGATCCCCCAGAAGCATGATGGCCTCATCTGGCATCACGATGCGAATGTGCGCTTTTTGATTCCGGATGAGAGACTCAAGGCGCTCAAGAACATCATTCATGCAAGAGCGGAAACGGAATGGCTCGAGCTTGATAGCACTTGCCTCGCCTGATTCTAAGCGGGAAATGACTAACATGTCCTCGACGATGCGCGAGATGCGGTCTGCATGTTTCCGCATCACAGTGAGAAAGCGCCGGGATATTTCCTGATCGGCAAGCATGCCATCGTCTAGCAGGTTTTCCAAATAACCATTGATGATGGCCAGCGGTGTGCGCAGCTCATGGGAGGCATTTGCCACGAAGTCTTTGCGGATTTGCTCGATTTGATGCTCGGCAGTGACGTCTCGGATGATCACGCGGGTGAGGGGGCTATTTTCGGAAGGATCAGAGAGGGGTGCGGCATCGATGATCCATGCATTGACGCCGCGTGTCTCTTGATCGCCGCGGGGTGAAGTTTGCTGTGGGAGGAGGACGCGGGATTGCTCGGGCTTACCGGTTTCCAGGCAGCGCAAAAGCGCATCTGCAAGGCGGGGATCAAGGAAGGCCTCGCGGATCGGGCGATTGAGTAGCTCGCGTGGGCCGAAGAGCCGCCTAGCTGCCTGATTTGCAAAGCGGATGTCAGCCTGAGGATCGACGAGTAAAAACGCATCTCCCAGCGCATCCAAGAGGCTGTTTCGCTCTTCGCGGGCTTTGTGAAGATCGAGGTCGAAACGAAGCTGCGCCGAGGCGAGATCGGCTTCAAATTTCTTTTGGGCATCTTTTTGACGAAGAAAAAAAAGCGCGAGAGCGATGAGGGCTGCGAGGGCAAGTGAGATGCTGAGGAGTTCGATCATTCGACGGCTTTTGAGATGCAGTAGCCGAACCCGCGCACGGTTTCAACCCATGATCCATGGACCCCGAGTTTTTGGCGAAGGCGCTTCATGTGAGTGTCCAATGTGCGGCTGTGTGAGGCATCGCTGTAGCCCCAAACAGTGCGCAGGAGGTCATTGCGATCTTGCGGCTTGCCGGGGCGCTCACAGAGGAAAAGCAGCAGTTTAAACTCCGTGGCCGTGAGATCAGATGGCTCGTTATTGAGATAAAATTTCAGCGCATTTTTATCAAACCTAAATGGGCCATAGGCAAAATCCACCGATCCGGGGACTGCTTCCGTGCGCTTGAGGATGGCCTTGACGCGCAGCATCAGCTCTTTCGGGCTGAATGGCTTCGTGAGATAATCGTCCGCGCCTGTTTCCAAACCTTGAATGCGATCTTCCGTCTGTGCCCGCGCAGTGAGCATGATCACTGGGATATTGATCGTCCGCGTATCTCTGCGGAGCTCGCGGAAAACGGCGTAGCCATCTCTACCGGGCAACATGAGATCGAGAATAATGAGGTCTGGCCGCTCGCGTAGCGCCATGTCTGTGCCATCGATTCCATCGTGACTTTTGAAAACTACGTAACCAGCGCGAGTGAGATTAAATCCTATGAGATCGGCGATATCCCGTTCATCTTCAACAATGAGTATTCGCTGCATTACGGCCCGAGGTTAGTCACTGCCTGAATCTGAACAATCTCCTTCAATGTGACAATTTGGTCACATTGAATCTTTATCAACAAAAGAACCGGGTGCTGTCGTTCGTGCGATTCCGATTTTAATACCTGCGGCGAGTGAGGTATTGACTCCAGTGCGCACTCCATCCCCCAAGATGGCACCCAGTTTCGTGCGGCCTGTATCTACCGGATTTCCCCGGATCATTGAAACGTGTTGGCGGCCATCGTTTCGGTGATTTTCGGTACACGTCCCCGCGCCAAGAGTGACATGCGTGCCGATCACTGAGTCTCCTACATAGCACTGGCGGGAGATATAGGTATTGTTATAAATGATCGAGTTCTTCACCTCCGCGCCATTTCCGACGAAGCAATTTGCGCCGATGCTAGTCGCTCCACGAATGTAGGCGTTCGGCCCAATTTGACTATTCGGCCCGATCAATACAGGCCCTTCAATCACAGTGCCAGCGAGAATACGCGAGCCATTGGCAAGCCGCACGCAGCCTGTGAGCGTGGCCAGCGGGCTGACTTCTCCGAGCAGCGATGTTTCATCCATCATCGCAAGTACCTCCTCATTCATGCGCAACAAATCCCACGGGTAAATTACTGCGAAACAATTTGCATCCGTTACGATTCTGTCTGCGCACTCCTCAGGATCGGCACTGCCTTTCCATGCGAGGATTTGCCCTCCACGATCATACAAGCACGCGGTGTTTGGATTTCTCGCCAGCATAAGTAGCGCACCCAGCTCGATCCAATTATCGATGGGGATGCGCAGAGTCCGAGGCTCGGCAAATTCCTCATCCACCAATTGGACGCCCGCCCGCCGCAGTTCGGCGGAGAGCAATTCTCTCATTGGCACGTTGGCGATGAGGCATGCGCCTAGTTCACGATTTGAAGTGATGGGCGCACACAGGGTGGGATCGCGCGGAGGTAAAAGGGTAGCCTGCATGATTGACGATGAGTCCACCACATCAATGGCCATGGCACACGCAAAATTCTGGGAAATTTTGTGATAGATCTTGAGCCTTAGTTATTTGGGAAAACGACTCTACGCTCAGACCGCATGCTTCTGGTGCCACGCGATGTAGTCTTTCGGCGAAATTTCCGAGGGCTTAATCTCAGAGCGCCCACCCCAAAAAACATTGGTGTAAGAAACGGGAATCCCCACAGCAGCCAAGTGGCGATCAATCGCTGCCTTATGCTCCAGCACCTTGGGTTTTTCTGTGCCGTGCATCACACCCATGATATTGACATCGCCAAATTGCGGGCCGCCCTCGCGCCAATAGCAATGCGTCATGCAGAAGTGCCTACCCACCTGAGCACCAGCCTCGATTTCCCGCCCTTTCGGCACCGCCCAGTGGAATAGACCATTGAAACGAGTGACTCGCTCGCCCGTGGCCGATGGCTTTACATGCTCAAGAAAGGTGGAAAAACGCCCGATGACTTTTTTACGATTGAGAGTTTCCGCCACTTCACAAAAACGCTCCAGCGTGGTGTGGGCCAGTGCGGCGCGTTTCGCCCATGGCTCTTCGCAAATTTCATCGGCTGTGAGTTCTTCTTTCAGGGCCAATAAAATCTCCCATTCCTCTGAGGTGAGCTCCACGGGCGTGGTCGTCATCATTTCAGCGGGTGCCTCGGATTTATCGCCCACTTCGAGGATTTTACGGCGAGTGTGACCTACCCCAAGGGCGAAAACGCCGTTAGCAGGCATCAATAAATACTTAGTAGCACCAGTGAGCCGGAGCAGAGCGGATGCATGCTCATCAAGCGATTCCCCGACGGGGACTTTCAGCGTGGTCCACAGGCGGTAGCCCGAGCCGGAGACTTCAGTATCAGTCGAGCGGATGACCACATGGCCCGAAAATGGATCCTGCTGGGACATGAAATCGAACGCTGCATTGAGTTTTTCTTCCGGCACTTTCCACGCCACGAGCGCACCGTGGGCGAGCTTGGTAGAAAGCAAGGTCTGTCTTACCCGGCGGACCACTCCCGCTTCAAGCATCGCGCGAATCCGCTCAATGACGATCTCCAGAGGGACATCTGATTTCTCAGCGATGAGATGAAATGGGTGACGCTGGAATCCGGTAATAAGATCCTCTGAAATGGCGAGGATCTTGGCATTGACTGCTTCATTGTGTTCAACAGGAATAGTAGGGTGCATGGGCGAATTTGTTAGAAAAAGGCTGCTGTGACGCGCCGAAGGCTGTCTCACCTGTGCAGAAAAATCACGCGGAATTTTTATTTCGCAAGATGCACGAGATAATCCAGCGCCTGCTCCCGATTGAAGATTCGCCCTTCGAGTTGCTCGATTTCTATCAATTCTAGAATTTCACTGAAGCGCGGCCCCGGCGTGAGGCCGATGCGGATCAAGTCCCGCCCATTGACGAGCGGTGGCGGAATCAGTGGCTCCGCGGCAAATTCAGCCGCCTTCTTTTCAAGAAATTCGTAGTTGTCTGTAAACCCATTTGACGAGCCGCAATCCACGCGGTGCAGCTCCATTTCCAGCGAAAAGGTCTGCTCTGCCATGAAGCGCTTCAGTTTTGCAGTGCGCATTTGCTGCACATTCATGAATTGCATGTGGCGCGCCACCATGGGCACTACGGCCCCGATGATGTCATTGGAAAAACGCAGGCGGCGTAAAATAACTTCCGCCATTTCCGCGCCCATCGCATCATGCCCATTGAAACGGATTCTACCTGCGGCTGTATCAAACGTCTGGCAAGGCGGCTTTGCGATATCATGAAGGAGCACCGCAAGGCACAGCGCCAGCGATGCATCTGGAGCTAGCATTTCTAACATAATGCAGGTGTGAACGTAAACATCACCTTCGGGATGCCACTCGGGTGGTTGCTCGCAGCCGATGAGTGCGCGGAATTCTGGGAGGAAAATATCCATCAACCCGGTCTCCATCAGCAGCTCCACCCCACGCCGCCGGTGGGGCGATTTGAGGATTTTCGAAAACTCGTCACGGATTCGTTCGGGAGAAATCCGTGCCAGTGATGCGGCGCTATCCTTGATGGCCGTGAACGTGCGCGGCTCAATTTCAAAGCCAAGCGTCGTAGCAAAACGCACGGACCGCATCAGTCGCAAAGAATCCTCGGCAAATCTTGCCGCAGGATTTCCGATCGCTCGCAGTAAGCCTGCCGCAAGATCGGCCCGGCCACCCACGTTGTCGATCACGTCGCCCGTCTCTGGATCTTCAAAAAGCCCGTTGATGGTAAAATCGCGCCGTTGCGCATCCTCTGCGGCTGATGCGAATTCCACAGTGTCTGGACGTCTCCCGTCCTTATAGCTGCCATCTGTGCGAAATGTAGCAATCTCTACGTGATGCCCCGCATGCTTGGCGATGACCACTCCGAAGTGGGCACCTACCTCATTCGACTTAGGGAATAATTTCATCACCTCTGTCGGCGTGGCGGACGTCGCGATATCATAGTCTTTCGGTTCGACTCCTAATAGCCGATCTCTCACGCACCCCCCCGCAAATACCGCTTGAAACCCTGCATTTTTTAAACAACTGGCAAGGTAACAAGCGGCATCACGAGCTGACATAGTGAAAGCATCCAGCCTTGAGGACCATGATTCAAGACTGGAATGATGCAGCGCTGCCACTCCCTTGGGCGTTGCTGCATCAAGTTATTCCTCCACCTCGACTCAGAAGGTATAGTTCATCTCTACAGAGAAGCGCGTGGTGGTTGGCAGACCCGCTTTGCCCGTGTAAATATCACCGTCGGTCTCAAAGTGCGCGAACTTAGCGAGAGCGGTGAAGTTATCATCAAATTTCTTGACCAGCACTGAGTCATACTCCCAGCCGTAGCCCGCAGAGATTTCATTATCGCCCATCGCGCGAATAACGTTAATCCACTTGATGCCACCAGGCAGCATGCTGGTGTGTGAGAGATATAGGTCTGTTAGGCCATTGTGGTTACCGGATAAACGGCCCACATCAGTTACGTCGGCGAAGCCGTTGAAGGCGTGTACCGTTGAGAGTGGCGTTTTAAATCCTGCATCAAGGTGCTCGATGCCAAGCGTAAGCACTTGTTTATTGGTAAATGTTTTCGTGGCGGTGGCGTGGATGTAGAGTGCTTCGCTGTCACCTGCGACTGTCGCTTTATCCTGATAGGCAAGCTCCCCATAAAGTGCGATGCCACCCACAGTTCCTTTGGCACTTAAGCCGAAGGTATTATTGTCCCATGCGCCGAGGTTTTCGAAGTTCATGATGTAGGCGTATCCCCCGAGAGTCAGGCCTTCGATGCCAGTGTACGAGCCATTGAGAAGATGAAGGCTCGCGCTTAGGTCCGCGACGTTTGGAAGATTCGTCGCATCGGAACCGAAGATTCTGTTTACCCCATTCACATAGGCGTAGTTGAGTGTTAGGCCGTTGATGCTTTTGTTCACGAGTGAAAAGGCATCGAAGGTCTGTTGGTTTTGGCGCCATATAACATCACCAATGAATGCACTGTTATCATACACAATTTTCTGACGGCCCAATTTAAAGTTAGTGTCGAACCCTTCATACTGGACATAACCTTGGTTGAGTTCGTTAGTTTCTGGGTCTGCGATCAAAGTATTAGCGGCATCAAACGGATCTGCGCCGATTGCGCCACCCTGGTAGTCATCCACCACTGCTTGGCTGAATTCTCCTTCGATGAATGCGCTGAAGCCATTCCAAGCCTCAGTTTTCAAGCCGAGGCGTTCGCGGAAAGTGAAGGCGTGTGAGACATCTTTCCCGTCTGTATCTCCAAATTCATAGCGAGCACGAATATCAATAGTCGGCTTGATCCAAGGAGTAGGCTTGGCTGGCAATGTGGTTTCGAGATCCGCAGTTCCCGCATGGAGAAGGCTAGCGGACGATAGAAATAATATAGCTTTCGTTTTCATGTTTACAGTTCTTTTGGGCGGGAGATGGCGATCTCCGGACGCGATTCAATACAGCGCAAAGCTTGCCATTTTGTTTTCTGGCGGCATCTCACGGGTGAAGAGATTTTCACCCGAACATGAATGAAAATCATGCCAGAGCGGGAAGGGGACTTACGCCGCCATTTCGATTCAAGGATTTGCGCCTTTGATGAATTCCACTAAATCCTTACGCGTTTTGTCTAAATCCGGTGGGTTGAGGTAAAACATGTGCCCTCCTTCATAGTAAGTGGCGGAGAAATTACCACGCACGCTATCTGGCAACTCAATCATATGTCTCACAGAATATGCGACTCCCTCAGGCGGTGTCGCGAGATCCGTGTGGCCACCCATGATGAGCACTTTAAGGTGAGGATTGTCCCGCATCGCAGTGGCGAGCCGATCGCTTAAATTGACGACTTGGTTGCTCGCATCCCAACGCCATGGCTGCACCTTATTGGTAAGAATCTCGTATGGCTGATCTTCTTTATAACCCAGCTCACGCCCCAGATAATCGTTCAGCGCGGTAGAAAACGCACCGAAGGCAAGCGAATACGAAGGATCATACTCAGACGCAGCAGCCGCCTTGTCTGTAGCATCCCAAGCGACTCGGGAATCAAAGCGCCCGAGAAATTTCCCCTCGATTCTTAACAATTCTGCCCTGAAAAATGAGGCACTAATCCTCAAATCCCGCTCCAACCATTTCTCCGTAGCAATCCCGGAAAATCGCTCGAGTTTCGTAGCGATATTTTTGCGCGTCGCCATGTCCAGCGCTTCGCCTTTGATCAGCGCAGCGGCGTAATCTCCAAAGGCAAAATCGGTAGCCTCCTTCACCAATGCATCACGATTTCCCTCAATTTTTCCGTGAAAATGCGCCGTGCCAGTGAACGCGGGTAGGAACACCATGAACGCGAGATCGTTTCCCTGAGCAGCTTGCAGAGTAGAAAAATCGAGAAGCGAGGAGAGTAGCACCACGCCATTGAGGCTCATGCCGTAGCGCTGTTGCAAGTGAGACGAGAGGCCCGCCGCACGAACCCCGCCATAGGATTCTCCGAGCAAAAATTTCGGCGAACCCCAGCGATTGTTTTCTGCAATCCAACGCCGGATAAAATCTCCCACGGACTCGATATCGTCCTCTAGTCCGTGAAAGTCGGCTGGCTTTGTATCTTTTTCGGCGCGGCTGTAGCCCGTGGAAACGGGATCGATGAACACGAGATCACAAACGTCCAAAATGCTCTGTCCATTGTCAATCACACGCACGGGCGGCACGGGTGCAGTTGTGCCATCACCAGGAAGTTTCAAAATTTTAGGCCCCAGAACGCCGACATGAAGCCAAACAGAGGACGATCCCGGGCCACCATTGAATGCAAACATCACCGGGCGTTGGCTGGCATCCTTCACATCGGTGCGCTCGTAGCTCACATGGAAAATCGATGCCCGGGGCGTGCCATCATCCTTGAGTAATTTGGTTTTACCTGCTTTCACCCGATACGGGATTTTCTGACCCGCAATCGTCACCGAGGCATCGCGGCTCACAGGCTCCACGATTTTCTCAATCACCGGATTTGTTTTTGGAGAATCTTCTGCCGGCTTTTTTTCCGGCAACGATTCCGCCGTCACAGAAATGGTGAATCCTAGAAGCAGGCTTGAAATAATGCGCATGGCCGCAAGGCTAGCCAGACATCGCCGCCTTGTCCATGGCCTTGGGTGGGTTTCTTGCTGCAAACATTACAGGCTTACAACTTGTTACAATAAATGTAATGCGGAATCGAATGCACAAATTCCTCCTTGAGAAGCAATCAGGCAGCCCTTCACTTCCCTGCGAGCTTTGCGATCACGGTGCCATCAACGAAAAAGTTTCCAGAACCCACCGCATTCGGCTTCTCACCAGCGGCGATTTGGTATTCAAAGGCTTTGATTGGCTTGATCCAGGGCGCGCTGGCCATGAGATACACTCGCACGGTCATCACTTCTTTACCGCTGCCGCCTTCGAGTTTTTTGATCGAGTATTGCACTTCATTGAGGCCATCCACTGCGCCGCCGATGACTACCTCCGCCTCTTTCGCGTTGGCGAACCGATGACGACTGATTTTATTGATCTGCACTTGCACCTCGCGCCCTGGGCAAAACACGTAAACCTTGGCCACAAGCTTAGCCGGATTGACTGAGATCGGCGGCACCGGAAGCTTGCCCGTGGGTTGCGCTTCTGGGGCATCTTGCAGATATTTTAAATTTCCTGCTGCGAGTTCTTTTCGGACTGCGGGCAAGGCAGAGAGATTTACAAAGTCCGCGCGATCATAGAGCCAACTGACCTCGCCACGAGTGAATGATAGGACAAGCAGGTTGTCCGTCGGCTCGCCACCGATGCCAAAATCGATCTTCCCAAAATACGATGCCTTGGCGGTGGGGCCGTTTTGTTTTGCTTGTAGATATTGTAGTCCTTGGATCGCGGGAGGAGGCGCTGGCAGGTCAAAGACAGCCGCTGGATAGGCTTTTTTTTCGGAAACGATTCGATTGCGGACTTCGATTCGGCGATGTTCTGAAGTGACGCGTTGCCAAGTGCCGCTGTCTTTGCGGATCATGGCCTCGCGCCATGCGTTGTAGGTCGTTTCTAGGCTTGGGCGTAGATTGTCTTGCCCGCAGGCAGGGGTCGCGAAAATCAGGCAAATCGCATAAAAGAACCGCTTCATGTGCGAAACGATTGGACAAGAAGGGCCATTTCACAACAAACAAATCGCAGCACGCTTTGCAAGGTAGAGCAGC